>CAMWNY010000419.1 GCA_947175775.1 uncultured Lachnospiraceae bacterium
TTAGGTATTATAGGCGGTACAGGTATGGTGCGACAGAGATTTATTTCTCTTTTGGAAAACCACCCGTGGTTTGAGGTGACGACGATTGCGGCGAGTCCGCGTTCCGCAGGAAAAACATACGAGGAGGCAGTTGGCGGACGTTGGAAAATGACAACACCGATGCCTGAGGCGGTAAAAAATATCGTGGTTATGAATGTCAATGAGGTGGAAAAGGTTGCCTCAGAAGTCGATTTTGTATTTTCGGCAGTGGATATGACAAAGGAAGAAATCAAGAAAATCGAGGAGGAGTATGCAAAGACGGAAACGCCCGTTGTCAGCAATAACTCTGCACACCGCTGGACGCCGGATGTTCCGATGGTAGTTCCTGAGATTAATCCGGAGCATATGAAAGTCATTGATTTTCAGAAAAAGCGTCTTGGCACGACAAGAGGATTTGTTGCGGTAAAACCGAACTGTTCGATTCAAAGCTATGCGCCCGTTCTGACCGCATGGAAAGAATTTGAGCCGTATGAGGTCGTTGCGACAACATATCAGGCAATTTCCGGCGCGGGAAAGACCTTTCAGGACTGGCCCGAGATGGAAGGAAATATTATTCCTTACATCGGCGGCGAGGAAGAGAAGAGCGAGAAAGAGCCGCTGCGTATTTGGGGCGAAATCAAGGACGGCGTGATTGTGCCCGCGGTTTCTCCCGTGATTACCTGCCAGTGTATCCGCGTTCCGGTGTTAAACGGTCATACGGCGGCAGTGTTTGTAAAATTTAGGAAACAGCCAACAAAAGAGCAGTTGATTGAGAAGCTGGTAAGCTTTAAAGGCGTACCGCAGGAATTAAACCTGCCGAGCGCGCCGAAGCAGTTTATCCAGTATCTTGAAGATGATAACAGACCGCAAGTTGCGCTTGACGTGGACTATGAGAACGGCATGGGCGTTTCGGTCGGACGGATCCGTGAGGACAGCGTATATGACTGGAAATTCGTAGGACTTTCCCACAATACGGTCAGAGGCGCGGCAGGCGGCGCGGTGCTTTGTGCGGAACTGTTGAAGGCGCAGGGGTATATTGCGAAAAAGTAGGAAATCCGGGACGTTAAGGAAATTTCCAGTGCCCTGCAGGCGGAATATAACGAGATGGAAGAAAAATATGATGATGAAGCGTTTGAAAAGCTACAGGAAGAACATGAAGAAAAAATCATTGATGTATGTATGAATGTGATGAAAAAGTTCAAAGAAACAGATACTTACAGGAAGTTTAAAAAGCTATATCTTAATGTTTACCTTCGGGAATATTTTGACGAGGAAGAAACCATTCGGATTTTTGCGGAACTCAATGGGGAGGACTGCATAGAAGAATATGCGTCATGGCTATAGACAAATAAAAAATATGCCATAGTTTGTTTTATGGGAAAAATGCATTTGAACAGTATTTCATAATAGTAAGAGTATTACGGGAGGCGTGCGTAATGTACATTACTTCCACACAATTGCAAGTGTTCAGCGAGCATGACCTTGTGTCATTAGAGCAGCAAGGTCATGTAAAATTCCCGCAGCCGTATCGTGATTTTTTGAAAACCTACGGCGGTGGGACTTACGGTGGCGCGATTTGCATTAACGGTCCTGATTTTAATCTGTTAAAGCAGTATGCAGAAGAGGACTTTTGGGAATATGATAACAGTCCGATTAGACGGGAGCAGATGAAGGAATGTGTTGTAATCGGGAACAGCATTGACGGGGATTATATTACAGTCCACCCTGCTGTCCGCGGTTACATTCTGCTACCAAGAGATTCGGAGCAGATTGAATTGTTTCCCGACGATGCGCAGGATTTTCTTTGTACAGTGAACAAAATCGCAACCTTTCTTTATGATGAGGAGTTGGAGGATTATTTTGATCCCGGCGGCAACGACTATTTATTTCTGCACTATTCTGGCAAAAATGTGGAAGAGTTGATTGCGTGTTTCCAAGCGGCATTTCCAAGTGATTATCTGATAGACGATGAATATGCGTGCAAAGTGTTTTTTCTTTGCATGGGAGGTCACGTTAGGATGAGCCGGTCGAAAGGATTTGAAATCGCGGTTTTTTATAGTAAGTATGGTTTGGATTTTTTTGAAATGGTAAAAAAGTTCTTGAATGGAAACGGTTGTGTTTGACAAACTTAAAAGTAATAGGATAATTTTTAAAATATAAAGGCAGGTGAAGATATGCTGGCATTAGAAGGTTACTATGATGGAGAAACTGTCAGAACAGTTGAAAAAATTCAGGCAAAGAAAAATCAAAAGGTGATTATCACAATATTAGATGAGTTTATTGAGGAATTTCCTCAAGAGGAGAAACTGCGGTCCGCAAGAGGTATGCTGGCAAAATATGCGGATTCGAGTTTGAGAGAGCAGGAGGCAGCAGCATGGGAGAAAGCAGTGGTAGAAAAATATGGTAATGCTTGATACAAATATCATTTTGCGCTATTTGCTGAATGATGATGAACAGATGGCATCCGAGGCTGAAACAATCATTAAATATATGCCTGTTCAGGTTAGCATAGAAATTATTGCGGAAGTGGTATATGTCTTGAAGGGAGTGTACCATGTTGATTATATTATATGCATACCACAAGGTGAAAGGGTATGAAATAAAAACCTTTGATAAAAAATTGAAAAAGCTGTTAGCAAAATGAAATGTTGGTAACTTATGAAGTACAGGGAATAAGAAAGCTTGTATGTAGATTTCCGAGTATCAAATCGACAAAAGGGCAGTATTTGCTGCCCTTTCTGTATGCAGTGGGGGAGAATGTTATCTTTTCTTAGAACTTTGTTATATTTGTTTTAAATAGTATCTTAATTAGTTTACGATTTCTATCTACTTTGTATTAATG
>CAMWNY010000420.1 GCA_947175775.1 uncultured Lachnospiraceae bacterium
CATACTGCGCATGGACTGGATAAACTGCTCTACGCCGCGGCTCATAACACCGATTTCATCATTGGACTTCGCTGTCACACAAACCGTAAAATCACCATCGGTCATGGCGGTAATAATCCTTGTCAGCTCCTTAACCGGCTTAATCACTGCCTGAACAACACGTTCAATCAAAATAGCGAGCAGCAAAAGCGATACCAAACCAATCACAACCATCAGAATTCTGACACCGTTAATATCCGCATAAATCGTTTGCGTCGGAATATAAGAAACCAAAACCCAGTCCGTTCCATCTATTTGCGTAAACGCCGTCATCATGCCGTCTATTTCCGTCATCCGATAATCTTTCTGACTGAATTTTTCATTCACATCCTGCATAAATGCATCCCCGGTATCCGCAAGCCTCATGGAAATCAGACTGTTATCCCGATGGGCAAGAATCGTACCGTCCTTGGAATTGACAAGGAATGCCTGCGCATCCTCCATCTCAATAAAACTGTTTACAATGATACTAATGCGCTGTAATGACAAGTCGACCGAAATAACCTTCAAAACACCGGAATCATCATCCAAAATACCAGAGGCGCTGACAAGCGCTTCGCCATTCTCATTTGTATAGGCATCCGTAAATGCCATATTCAACCGTGTGATACCGTCCCGGTACCACATGGATTCCAACAGATTGTCCTGCGTCTTTGCCGATTCGGATGCCTTCATAAGCTTTCCGTTCTGATCCGCCACATACAGCCCTTCCGGAAAATTATCATTAAACTGATAATAGCTGTCCAAAATGAGCTGCAGAGCCTCTTCATCCGGGTTTGTCCTCTCAATCACCTGCTTTGCAGTCTGAAAAGCAGATAAATTCTCGTTCAGCCACGACTCAATTTCATTCGCCTGATTGGCAATGGAAGAGCTTAAGAGATTCTGCGAATATTCCGTGATAATATTCTTGGATATCAGATAAGATGTCGCGGCAATAACCAAGACCATAATCGCAACTACCGGCAATATCGTTCCTAACAGCTTCGCCTTAATAGGAAACATTTTCTTTTGTGCTTTTTTTCCCATATGTCATTCTTCCTCATATGATAAACCGGCAGCCCCTGCATTCAGGCATTACCTGCTTATCCTTGTTGTCAGGATAAGAAAAACGACACATTGCATCCCTTTTCCATCCATTGGTTGATAAGTTGCTTTCGTACTCACGGACTCATCCCTGATGAAACCTTGTATATATTATACTATCATATTCCACGACACACAATAAAAATCGTCATTTCATTTTTCCGCACCCGCCTTGAAATTATAAACAGGGCGTATAATTTTATCCACCGTTACCGTTTCCCCGATCACCTTCAGCATATCCTCGATCCTGCGATACGCAAACGGCGATTCGTCAAGTGTGTCCTTGTTCACGCAAATCGAGTAAATCCCCTCCATCGCCTTCTTAAACTCGGACACCGTATGGTGCTCTTTGACTTCGGAGCGTTTGTATACCCGCCCCGAACCGTGCGGCGCGGAACAGTTCCAGTCTGCATTGCCAAGTCCCGTTCCAAGGATAATCCCGTCGCGCATGTTCATCGGAATGATAACCCGCTCTTCTGCCTTTGCACTGATTGCGCCCTTTCGCAGAACAGGAATGTCGTCTGAAAAATCAACATAATTGTGAATACAGGTATCACTTTCCAAAACCTTCCATTTCATTCCGCGTACAATCTCGTCTATTATCGCCTCGCGGTTATAACGCGCAAAGTCCTGCACAATCTCCAAATCATGCAGATAATGCTCCAACAGGTCCCCCTCCAAACAGGTCATGTCATACGATGCAAACCCCTGTTTGTTCTCCTGCGCTCTCTTCTGCCCCTCTTTTAAATAATAGCTTGTCACTTCCATGCCAAGATGACGGCTGCCGGAATGCACAACAATGTATAGCGCACCCTCCTCGTCCCTGTCCACCTCAATAAAATGGTTCCCGCCGCCAAGCGTGCCAATGCTGCGCTCCGCCTTCAACATATCGATTGCCTTAAAACAGTACAGGTTTTCAAGCGCAAGCATGTTGACAAGCTTATGGAAAGTTTTTCGGACCCTCGGACCGACCGGAACGTTTTCACGGATAACCGTGTCCAGCTTTTGGCATTCTATATTTTTTTGTTTTATTTTCGCAAGCGTCATGCCACACCCTATATCCACACCGACCAGGCTTGGGAGCACAGACGCGCCAACCGTCATCGTTAGTCCGATTGTGCCGACCTTTCCCGGATGCACATCAGGCATAACGCGGATTTTGCTGCCCGCAGCGCTTGGGTGGTCGCAAATCATTTGCAATTGCCTGCGCGCATATTCGTCGATGGCATACGTTTCATTTTCTGTTGTGTAAACAATTGCATTTGTAAATGTTCCATATATTGTAATCATAAAAATCCTCCGTTTTTCATAACATGTGCTTTGGCGTTTTACTGCCGCCGGAATTTTAGGCAGCAAAAAAACACCTCAATATTAAGGTGTTTTTATCCGAAAAGCGATTGATTGATTTCATTACAATACTTTGTTTTTTACTGCTTTTCAAGGACAAGCGCACCCTGTTTTCCAATCATTAAGTTTTCTCTTTTTTCCACAATACGCTGCATCTTGTCCTCCTTATCGAAACCGGGTTCATTTGTTCCACGCAGAGTTCGTGCTCCCTGCTTACTGAAAAGTATACGCACTTCGTTTGGAAATGTCAACAAAAAGAATAACATTATCTGTTCTCGTTATCTGTTCTTACTTTCAGGATAATCCATAATAAAAAAACTGCAAAGCCTTATTCACCCGAAATTATTACTTCCCCGTTTGCCTTTGCATCGTCCATAATCCTT
>CAMWNY010000421.1 GCA_947175775.1 uncultured Lachnospiraceae bacterium
ACGGACACTTTGTGGGCAACCATACCTACCACCACTTGGATATGTCCTCCATTGCCTCAAAGGAATCCTTTGAAAAAGAAATGAAGGACGTGGAAACCAAATTTGCGGAAATCACGGGCAAAGAACTTGCGCATTTTTACCGCCCCCCACAGGGCAAATACAACACCAAAAATTTGGAAATGGCAAAGGATTTGGGCTACCACACATTCTTTTGGAGCCTTGCCTATGTAGACTGGTATCAGGATAAACAGCCCACAAAAGACGAGGCATTCAAAAAACTGGTCGGACGTATCCACCCGGGGGCAATTGTGTTATTGCACAGCACTTCTAAGACAAACGGGGAAATTTTAGATGAACTGCTGACGAAATGGGAAGAAATGGGGTATACGTTCCGGACACTGGAGGATTTTGTGAATTAACTGTCAATTCAGTTTCCGCATATACCCTTGCCATTCTTATATTGCTGAAAAAAAGAACACTGCTCATGATACGAAAATCAGCGGATAGGCATTCCTACGCCTATCCGCTGAACGAACTTTCCGCACGCTTACTCTTTTGTCACAGCTTCGGTCGGTAAATGACATATGTCACGGTTCCGTCCTCGTTTAAAACATACACGTCAATCACCAAATCCGCCAACGCATTCTCCGAATAAGAATATCCTCCAATCTGATATTCTCCCACCTTTATCTCCGGCGTAACCCAAAAGGCACTACTCCCCGCGGCACCGCTTTCAAATTCATAAGAACCTAAAACCATACCCTCTTTGTCAGGCGTAAGCACCATTCTCGTCGCTTCCACAGGCGCCGCATATTCATCAAGGTTTTCCGGCGTCAGCTGATTCATAAACTCCTCCACCGCCAAATCCGGCGCGTTCATTTCAGGCGGCGCAGACGGCGTATCCCACTCGGCGCGCAGTTTCTCTAAATACGCATCTGCAGCCGCACTGTCCGCCTTGCTTTTGTCCACAGGCAGCGTAAACAGCGCATTCACACCCTTGTAATTCGTATTACGGCTGATTTCTCCGCTGCCCTCGTCAAAACGGTACGCCTCCATGTCATAAAACGTCCCCGAGCTCACGCCGACATAAATGCCCTTATCCGCAAACATTTCAATATTATCCATTTCCATCATGCGGTACATTACGCCGTCTTTTACAGCCGTCGAATAACCGCCGCCCATACTCTGTAAGCTGTACTGTTTCGGGTCCAGTCCGCGGATATAGTGCGACACATATAGCGGTTCCTTATCATAGTCATCCGACGACGTGTCCGGCATCGGCGCACCGTCCGCGCGCTCAATCGCCACAACCGTATAAATTTTATTCTCCTCTACCACGCCCTTGTCGTCCGTTATTATATAATCGCTGATATTTTTCCCCGCAACGCTCCCCAAAAGCGTAATGCGGTAACCGCCGCTCTCCTGCGTTTCATTGACAAGCACCGCGCCCTCGCCCGAAAACGCCTTTGCAAGCGTATCGTCATGAAACTCCACTGCAATCTCCGCAGGACTAAAATACCGCCGCGCCGCCACAACCGTCACGGAGCCCAAAAGCACTACACATACCGCAGCGGCAACCGCCGCCGGAATTCTTTTTTGATGTTTCATCCGTTTCCTCTCCTTTGCCCGCAAAAGAACCTGACAATTCAACTGTTCGGGAGGCACATCCGTCGGAGTCAGTGATTTTTTTAACAATTCGTCCATATCCTCTATTCTGTTCATCCGCATTCCGCTCCTTCCTGATTTTGCGTAAGCTTACGCTGCAATATCCGTTTCGCCCGGTACAGCCTGCTTTTCACCGTGCCTTCCGGCAGCCTTAACACTGCGGCAATCTCCGACAGCGACAGCTCCTCCATGTAAAACAGCAGCACAGGCAGCCTGTATTTGTCCGCAAGCGACTGTACCGCACTGCGAACGATACGGCACTCCTCCCGCGCAATGACCTCCTCCTCCAAAAGCCGCGCGTCCTCAGGAATGTCCGTATCCATCTCCTCCACGGACTGCCACACGCCCACAATCCGCCTCCGCGCGGACAGCTTGCGCTTTTCGTTCCGGTACAGATTGACCGCAATCCCCATCAGATAGCTTTTCGGATTCTTCGGGGTCACAAGCCTGTCCCCGATTTCGTACAGTTTCAGAAACGTGTCCTGATACAAATCCTGCGCCTCCTCAAGGTTCCATGTCACCGAACGGCAAAACGAATATAAATCCTTACCATACTCCCGTATATATTGTTCCAGTTCTTCCTGCCTCATTCATAACCTCCTGCAGCACCGGACGCCCTCATGAAAACGACCGGAGAATAGGATACCCTATATCATGAAAGAATAACCCTTTCACTGATATAGGGTAACGGGCACAAAAAAAGTTTCCTTTTCATTAAAATATTTACAATTCTATAATTCCACAACCCGCGTCGCAATCCGCTCCTGAAACCGCACGTCATGTTCCACCGCAAGCATCGTCGGCTGATATTTTAAAATCAGATTTTCAATCTGCATACGGGAAAACACATCGATGTAGTTGAGCGGTTCGTCCCAAATATACAAATGTGCCGGTTTTAACAGGCTTGCCGCAATCAGCGCCTTCTTTTTCTGCCCCTCCGAAAAGTCCTCCATCTGCTTTGTAAACTGCACCCGCTCCAAGTCAAGCTGGCGCAGAATGGCGTAAAATAAAGATTCATCAAGATTTTGCCGCTTGGCAAACGCCCTTAAATCCCCGAACAGGTGCGAGGTATCCTGATTGACATAGGAAATCACCAGTCCTGACGCCGTCGTCAGCGTCCCCGTCTGCTGCATGACAGTATCCGCGCTTTCCTGTCCCATACTTTGCCGCAGGAT
>CAMWNY010000422.1 GCA_947175775.1 uncultured Lachnospiraceae bacterium
ACAATTCTTTTTTAGAATTTTCAGGGTTGCATTACTGTTTATTTGTCAAGGTTCTTGTTGCTGTATGCGTTCCTCGCAACAACTTTTATAGATTATCATATTATGTCGTTTTCTGTCAAGTATTTATTTTAATTTTTTTCAATTTTTTTACTTCATTCCATTCAAATCATAATAGAAGATATACTGCTGCAATATTCCACTGTTTTTGCCATACTTATCAAACGGAAAACCGTCAGGATACCGCGCCGCCAACACCTTGTTAATATGCGTGTCCCTTGGAAACGCATCCGTTTTGTGGAGCGCAAACAAACAGATACAGTCAGCAACCTTAGTACCGACGCCGCACAATTGAAGCAATTCCTTTTTCGCGGTCTCATAATCCATCTGCCAAAGACTTTGCAGATTAACGTCCCCGCGCACAATACTGTTTGCCGTCTCATATATGTATTTACTGCGATACCCTAAATTGCAGGCATATAAATCCTCTATCCGCGCAGCGGCAAGCGCTTTTGGCGTCGGAAAGTCAAAAAAGACAATCCCGTCTGCGGAAATCTTTTTTTCACCGTATCGCTCACACAACAAGCGAATACACTTACGTATCCGCTTGATATTATTTTGCTGTGAAACAATAAAAGATATAATCATTTCCCACAAATCCTGATTCAAAATACGAATGCCGTTTCCGTACCGTGCAGCGGCTGTTAAATAGGTATCGCTTGAATCAATGCAGGAGATAATCCCGGCATAATCCGTCTCCATGTCAAAATAATCGTTCCACACTGCATCGTATTCATCCTGCGTACAGTCGAAGCATATCTCATTTCCGTTTTGCCTGACCTCAAGATAATTTCCAAATGCCACAAGACCGACAGCCCCTGCTTTTTCTCCCTCCAGTGCATCCATTCGAAAGCACTGACCCGACATGCAAATCTGCGAAATGGAAAAACAATCTTTTATTATCTGAACCATAAATATTACTCGTCCCAGTTATGGTATACTGCCTGCACATCGTCATCTTCATCAAGAAGTTCAAGTGTTCTGTTTAATGACTTGACTGCATTCTCATCCGTAAGCTCAACATAATTTTGCGGTATCATAGTAACCTCTGCACTTGCCATTGCAATCTTGTTTTCTTCCAAAACTTTATATACCGCGTCAAAATCGTCTGGCTCCGTGATAATTTCATAGCTGTCCTCCTCCTCCGAGAAGTCCGCCGCACCTGCGTCAAGCGCCAGCATCATCAGATCGTCCGCGCCCATGTCACACTCTTCCTTATCAATAATAATCTGACCCTTTTTGTCAAACATAAAAGAAACACAGCCCTGTGTACCGATGCTTCCGTTTCCTTTTGTAAAGGCGCTTCTTACATTTGCCGCCGTTCTGTTTTTATTATCCGTCAGTGCATCGACAATAATGGCAATCCCGTTCGGACCATAGCCTTCATATGTTACATGTTCGTAATTGACTGCATTGGCATCGCCTGCTGCCTTTTTGATTCCGCGGTCAATGGTATCATTGGGCATATTGTTTGCCTTTGCTTTTGCAATTACCTGCGCAAGTTTAAAATTATTGGCAGGGTCCGGTCCGCCCTCTTTTACCGCAACCGCAATCTCACGTCCGATAATCGTAAAGATTTTTCCCTTTGCCGCATCGTTTTTCTCTTTTTTGTGTTTAATGTTTGCAAATTTTGAATGTCCTGACATTTTCGTCTCTCCCTTATCCTTATAATTTTTATGATTGCTCTTCTAAGTCTGTATCTGTTTCTTCAACAACCACTTTTGTCACAAGTACCGACTGTATCACATTTTTCTCAACCTTTAATATCTTAAAGCGGTATCCGTCTATTTCAAGCTCTGTCTCTTCACCTTCCTCGGGTATTCTGTCAAGCTTTGATATCATAAAGCCGTTCAGGGTCTCAAACTCTGTCTCGCCAAAGTCCATGTCAAAGCGCTCCTGCAAGTCCTCAAGCTTTGTCATTCCCTCTATAATATACTCATTTTCACCTTTTTCTTCTATATGATTTTCTTCCGGATCATACTCGTCCATAATATTCCCGACAATCTCCTCAAGAATGTCCTCCATTGTGACAAGCCCCGAGGTCTGTCCGTATTCGTCCATAACGATTACCATTTGGTTTTTCTCAGACTGCATGCTTCGGAACAAATCGTCTATATTCTTTGTCTCCGGAACAAAAACTGCCTCGCGAATCAAACCTTCCACGCTTCCCACGGGACGGTTCAGCCCTTCATCAGAAGTATGAATGCGCATGGCATCCTTTAAATAAAGAACACCGATAACGTGATCAAGATTTTCCTCAAAAACCGGATATCTGCTGTTGCTCTCTTTTAACATAAAGTTCAACGCTTCTTTAAACGGCATCTGACTGTCTATCGCCGTAATGTTGTTTCTGTGCGTCATAATGTCGCTTGCTTCTTTGTCGCCGAACTCAAAAATATTCGTAATCATTTCGACTTCGCCTGCCTCAAGGACACCAAGCTCGTGACCTTCATTGACCATTGAAATGATTTCTTCCTCTGTCACTTCATTCTGCTCATCGGAAGCGCGAAATCCCAAAAGCCGCATAAATGCATTTGCCGAGACTGCTATAATCCCCGTAAGCGGATAAAGCGCTGTCCGCAAAAACTGAATGTAGCGGATAAACCGGTATGCCCATTTATCCGGATATTTCTGCGCCAGCTTTTTGGGAAACAGGATTCCAAATGTAAGCAAAATATACATCATGCAGAAGGTTGCCATGAAAAGCGCAATCCAACGAAGCAGCCCTTCGCTGAAACCACTCATACAGGAAAAATCCGAAAGCCAGCCTTCAAATGACCA
>CAMWNY010000423.1 GCA_947175775.1 uncultured Lachnospiraceae bacterium
TATAAGTTACAATGACTATTTTGGAAAGGGTTTATCGGGCGGCAAGCTGATTGTGTATCCGCCCAAGGGGAGTGTATTCAAACAGGACGAGAATGTGATTATCGGAAATGTTGCGCTTTACGGGGCGACGAGCGGCAAGGCGTTTATTAACGGTGTTGCGGGCGAGCGGTTCTGCGTGAGAAATTCAGGTGCGCTTGCGGTTGTTGAGGGCGTGGGCGACCACGGCTGTGAGTACATGACGGGCGGACGTGTGGTTGTGCTTGGCACAACGGGCAAGAATTTTGCGGCGGGCATGAGCGGCGGCATTGCGTACGTTTTGGATGAGGAGAATGACCTTTATATCCGGGTGAATAAGGAAATGGTTTTGATGGGCGAGATTACGAATAAATATGATGTGATGGAGCTTAAGGAAATGATAGAGGAGCACGTGGAATGTACGGGTTCTAAGAAAGGTAAGACCATTCTTGACAATTTTGGCGAATACCTGCCAAAGTTTAAAAAGATTATTCCTTATGATTATGACAGAATGCTCAAGACCATTGTGCAGATGGAGGAGAAGGGGCTTAGCGCGGAGCAGGCGCAGATTGAGGCATTTTATGCAAACACAAAGCAAAAATAATGTTTCGTGCGATAAAAGACATCGCTCAGAAAATGCTAAGTTTTGGTTGTAGGAAATCTACAGAAAGTGAGAAAAAGATGGGAAAGCCAACAGGATTTTTGGATTATGAGAGAAAAACCTCCGCGGCGCAGGCGCCGAAGGAGCGGGTAAAGCATTTTAACGAGTTCCATACGCATTTTCCGATGGAGGAACAGCAAAAGCAGGGAGCGCGCTGTATGGAGTGCGGCGTGCCGTTCTGCCAGTCGGGTATGACGCTTGCGGGCATGACCTCGGGCTGTCCGCTGCACAATCTCGTGCCGGAGTGGAACGATTTGGTCTATACGGGAAACTGGGAACGCGCGTATAACCGGTTGAAAAAGACAAACAATTTTCCGGAATTTACGTCAAGGGTGTGTCCTGCTTTATGTGAGAACGCATGTACATGCGGCTTGAACGGCGATGCGGTGGCGACGAAGGAAAATGAGTACGCAATTATTGAGAACGCATACAAAACAGGGCTTGCGGCGGCAAAACCGCCGAAGGTGCGCACGAATAAAACGGTGGCAGTTATCGGCAGCGGTCCGGCAGGGCTTGCGGCGGCAGACCAGCTCAACAAGCGCGGGCATAACGTGACGGTCTTTGAACGCAGCGACCGTGTGGGCGGGCTTTTGATGTACGGCATTCCGAATATGAAGCTCGAAAAGCACATTATTGAGCGCAAGGTTCAGGTGATGAAAGAGGAGGGTGTTCAATTTATAACAAACACTGATATTGGAAAGGATGCGAAATCCAAAAAGCTGGTTGAGGGATTTGACAGGGTGGTGCTTGCCTGCGGAGCGTCCAATCCGAGGGATATTAATGCGCCGGGAAGGGACGCAAAAGGGATTTATTTTGCGGTAGATTTCTTGAAGGGCGTGACGAAAAGCCTTTTGGATTCTGATTTAAAGGATAACGCGTTTGTTTCGGCGAAAGGGAAACATGTTGTGATTATCGGCGGAGGCGATACGGGGAATGACTGTGTGGGCACTGCAATCCGGTTAGGAGCAAAGTCGGTGACACAGATTGAGATGATGCCAAAATCGCCGGATACGAGAGCCGAGAACAATCCGTGGCCGGAGTGGCCGAAGGTCTGCAAGACGGATTACGGTCAGGAGGAGGCGATTGCGCTGTTTGGGCATGACCCGCGGATTTATGAGGCGACGGTGAAGGAATTTTTGAAGGATAAGAGCGGGAACCTTGCAGGCGTGAAAATCGTAAAGCTTGTGTGGGAGAAGGACGCGGCAACAGGCAGAATGAATAGGAAAGAGGTTGAAGGCAGCGAGCAGGTGCTTGAGGCGCAGCTTGTGCTGATTGCGGCGGGCTTTTTGGGCAGTCAGAAGTATGTGACGGACGCTTTTGGGGTGGAGCTTGACGCGCGGACGAATGTGAAGACGGAACCTGACGGCTTTCAGACGAGCGCTGCGAACATTTTTGTGGCGGGCGATATGCATACGGGGCAGTCGCTTGTGGTGAAGGCAATCCGCCAGGGACGCGAGTGCGCGCGGGCGGTGGATGCGAGTCTGATGGGGTATTCGAATATGTTTATTCAGTAGAAGGCTTGTATTTTCATATAAAGCAGTAATCAGCAATGGCATGAAAAGATGTAACATCTTAATGAAATGGTTAAGACGTTACATCTTTTTTAATGTGCAGAATTATATAAATAATCGGTACGTTGTATGCATTAGAAGAAGGACGTGCGGGGCGATACATCAACAAATCAAGGCATTCCGCGATTCAGTAAAAGCAGAATCGTCCCTACTAAATCAGCCAGTAAACCAGCCCAAAATGCAATTGATTTAACAGAATTTTCGGAGTATAATGATTTTAAGGTCATATACCTTTTGGGAATGGCTTTTACATTTCCTGCAGATGCACAAAAAGGAGGATATGGCTGTGGATACAGAAATAAAAAATGCGGTAAGCGCAGCAGATACGGAAGCTCAATATGATGATAAGGCAAAACGCCTGCTTAGCAACAAAATCATACTTGCGCATATTCTAGTAAAGACTGTTGACGAGTTTCGCGGGATGAACCCAAAAGATGTTGTGCCTTACATTGAGGGAGATCCTCTTGTCAGCGTTGTTTTGGTAGAGCCGGGGCTAACCAATGCTGAAAAGGAAAAAGGCGGGCAGCGGATTGTCGGGATGAATACGGAGAATGCGGAGGTTAACGAAGGGCTTATCCG
>CAMWNY010000424.1 GCA_947175775.1 uncultured Lachnospiraceae bacterium
GTTGGAAATTGCTGAGGAGGCTCTTGGGGGGCTAGGGGAAATTGAGTCTTCTATTAAGATGTTAAGGACCAAATCGAATAATAAAATAGGCTTTTAGATGACAAAAAGTACGATTACTCGTACTTTTTGTCATTGGAGAAAAGTTTTATTCTTCGTCATCATAATATTCTTCATCATATTCGTCTATAGTATTGTCATAATTGTTATCATTTTCATCATAATGATTACGGGAATCCTCTTCGTCGTATTCATCACATTCATCATATTCGTCATATTCGTCCTTTGGCTCTTCGTCATAATTTTCCTTGTCTTTTTTTAAGAAACTGTATGCAGTAAAGAGTGTGAGGATTATCATAATTATAATTGCAGCAATCAGGGCAGCAATGACAGGAGCTGTACCAAATGTGTTTTTTGTATTTTTGGAAGATTGTTCTGACAAAGGGATACTATCATTCTCGACAGGTTCTTCAAGGACGCTGTCGTTATTGTTGCCTGTGCTTGTTTCAGATGATTTTGTAACATAGCTTGCCGAGACATAGCCGCGCTCGTTGGAATATTCAATTTCATACCAGCTTGCGTTGTCTGTTGCCGTGACAATAATTTCTGTTCCGTATGGAAGAAGTGTTATTACATCCGAATCTTTGGAGGGAGCGCTGCGGACCTTCAAGCCGTTTTTGGCATTTACATAATATGTCTCATGCAAAGTTGATGCGCTGCCGTTCTCCGCATTTGGGCTGCTGGCGCTTTCGGTTGTATTTTCAGCAGCACGCAGATTGCAAATGGGAGTTGTCGAAAGTAAAAACGCTATGCTGCTCGCGAGTACAATTTTTAATATAGTTCTTTGCATACAGTAATCCTCCAAGTAATGGTAAAGTTGTTTTTGTGCTTATAAGTATAGCATAACCGAAACAAAGTTGATATATTAAAAATCAAAAATATTCTTTTGTGCTGTGTATAAAAAGTTGTGTTAGTTACTTGGAATAATAATTGCCGCAATAATGTAAGCCAATATTCCACAGCCGCCGCAAATGGAAAATATCACCCACGCAAGTCGTACAAGTGTTGGGTCAATATTTAAGTATTCGCCAATGCCTCCGCAGATACCGCAGAGAAATTTGTCGGTTTGTGATTTGTGAAGTCTTTTGTAGCCGTTGTCGTTGTTTTGATAATCCATAAGAAACCTCTTTTCTTTTTATATATTTTAGTTTTTATCTGTGTCTTCAAAGGAAACATCAATGTTGCCCATACTGCATTGAAGGGTGTAATCGGAGTCGGCATTATTATCAAGCTCCTTTTCAAATGCAAATCCGCTGTATGTTTTTTCGCCAAGTGTGATGTTGCCCATACTGCATTCTAAATCGTAATTGTGGTCCACCTGTGTATCTCTGATTTGTAGTGTGATATTACCCATACCGACTTCCGCACAAAGGGCATCATTGATAAAGCCTTCGTAAACCAGCTCACCCATACCGACTTCAAAGTCAGCATTTTGGGTATTCCCTTCTTTAATCAGTATGGTGCCTGCGCCACAATCTGCCGAAATATCGTTACAGTCAGTGCCATCAAGTGTAAGCTCCCCTGCGCCGACATTAATATTGAGCGTGTCACATTTAAGGGAAGAAAGATTAGCGGTGCCAGCGCCAAAATCAATGCTTACATCAGAAAAAGCAGTGTTGGGGACTGAGAGCGTGAGCAGGTTTGTATTTACCGTGCGGCGGTCTAAAGAGCCGGTAACATAAAAAACAGAATCTTCAGTATAATATTGGTATTTGCCCTTTCCTTCATAAGAGATATGAAAAGCATCGTCCTGTGAGGAAACAATCTTGAAATTGGTATAGTTTAAGTTAATACACAGTTGTGTAATATCAGTGGCTTTGGCTGCGTGATCATCCGTATACTGTCCGCTCTGTATGGGAAAACGGTAATCGAGGTTGGATTCCCAGTCCTCTTCAAAAAAAGAATATATGTTGTGGTTGAATATACCGTGCATCTCTTGAGAAACGGCATCTGCCAGTATATACCGCCTGTTCCATGCAAAAAAGCTGCAAATAATTAGAATGATTACTCCAATAAGAAAGAAAATTCCGGCTGTAATTAGAGCTGTTTTTGCCAATTTTTTCATAAGTGAGCCTCCTTTTTTCTACATGAAATGCGGCTGACAGTCTGTCTGATAAAACGTACAAGTGCAGGAATCGCCCAACCGCAGAGCCATACCATAAGCACAGTAAACAAGATTCCAACCGCTAATGTTATGAAACCAAATCCAATCAGCGTGGCACCTGCGGGTATACCCGAAACGGAGAAAACAGTGACAGAAATACACGCTAATAATCCTGCGACAATGAGCGCAATTCCCGTGATTAAACAAACAATGCCGATGATGCCGATGCCAAGTACGATTGCAAGAACAGCCACAATAAAGCCAAAGACTGTGCTGATGGCTGCGCACAAAAGGGAGAACCAAAACGGTGATGTGAGAACCACGGCAATAATAAACAGGACAATGGCTGATTTATTTTTTTCATTCATTGGCTTTTTCGTCTGATTATTGTGGCTGTCAGCGTTTTTTTGCTTTTTTTGATAAGTACCATTGTTAGTATAGTTATGTGCGTCTTTGCTCTGACTGCTGTTTGCATCTGTGCGCAGTTCAGGTGCATGAATTGGTTCCCCCTGCCATTTGCTAGGTTCCCCCTTTTTTAAAAGTTCTTCACGGATTTCCTGTGCAAGGTGCTCCGGTGTTCCAAGTTATTCGAGAATACGATGCGCGTTTTCAATGCCGGCGTCTTCGATATATTATCGGTAGTA
>CAMWNY010000425.1 GCA_947175775.1 uncultured Lachnospiraceae bacterium
ACGTCATACGCTTTGCTCTGGAGGATCTTGGGCTGTGAGATGTGTATAAGATAAAGGTCCTTATACATACTCACAGACACCATGAGTAAAGCCCATTCGCCAAAGGACTGTACACTACCTTAAAAGTACCGCTCTCTCTTACGAAAAAAATTATCCTTAAAGGCACTCCCCTGCTCTTCAATGAAACGTTGTGGGCTGCAGGTGTGGCGATGCTGGCACAGTGCTATTCCGTGCGCGGGCTAAACGTAATTGCGGCACAGAATATTTCCAACACGATCAGTAATGTTTTTAATATCGTATTTATTGCCCTCGGAGATTCCGTTGCAATCGTCGTCGGACAGCTTCTGGGTGCAGGTAAGATGGATGAAGCGCGGGATACGGACAACAAGCTGATTACCTTTTCCGTTCTCTGCTGTATGGGTATCGCATTGTTCATGACAATGCTTGCCCCTTTCTTCCCGATGCTGTACAACACGGGAGACGACGTGCGGGCGCTGGCAACACGGTTTATTATTGTCACCGCACTTTGTATGCCTCAGAATGCCTTCCTGCACGCATCCTATTTCACACTGCGTTCGGGCGGCAAAACGGTCATTACGTTCCTCTTTGACAGTGTGTTTATCTGGTGCGTCAGCGTGTCTGTCGCCTTCGTACTAAGCCGCTTTACGGCGCTGCCTGTAATCGCTGTTTATGCAATTGTCCAGGCATGTGATCTGATCAAGTGTGTGATTGGGTTTGTTCTTGTAAAAAAAGGTGTATGGCTGCAGAATATTGTAGAATAGCAAAAAGAACAAGGCTCCTTTCGCCCATCGGAAAAGTCTGCTTTGCAGACTCTGGCTGAACTTGAAAGCATCTGTCTTACAGACGCAGCTTACGCTTGAAAACAGTTGTCTTACAGACGCAGCTTATGCTTGAAAACAGTTGTCTTACAGACGCAGCCTACGCTCGAAAACATCTGTCCTGCGGGGTTTCCGCTCAAAAATGGCGCAGCTTAAAACTGCGCCATCAACTTTTTCACATTCTCTTCTATATTCCCTTTAAAGACCGAAGAACCCGCTACTATCACATTGGCTCCCGCGTCCATCACCATTTTCACATTATCCTGCGTGATGCCGCCGTCTACCTGAATGTCCAGGTTAAGTCCCTGCTCATCCGCCATCTGCCTGATCTGCCTGATTCGCTCGGTAGATTCCGGTATATATTTTTGTCCGCCGAATCCCGGTTCGACTGTCATTACAAGCAGCATATCCAGCTTGCTCAAATACTTCCTGACCGTCTCCACCGGCGTCTGCGGTTTGATCGACATACCTGCTTTACAGCCCAGACCGTGAATCTGATCGATCAGCGCATCGGCGTCTTCCGCCGCTTCCAGATGAAACGTGATGCTGTCCGCACCAATCCGGGCAAATTCTTTTACGTACCGCTCCGGAGCGACAATCATCAGATGTACGTCAAAGATGATGTTGGTAATCTTACGAATTGACTCGATTACGGGCATTCCAAAAGAGATTGACGGTACAAACACGCCGTCCATCACGTCAATATGGAGATACTCCGCACCTGCCCGCGCCGCCTCCGTAATCTGCTCCCCCAGTCCGGAGAAGTCAGCCGCCAGGATGGAGGGAGACAGGATATTTTTTCTCATGTTATTTTCAGACATATATTTGACCTTGCCTTTCCGCGTCATGTGATACAACGCTTGTCTGTTTATCATTCAAATATTCCTCGGCAAGCCCCATATATTGTGCTGCATGGGATGTCCTGTCCGGGCTGCGGGAATATCAAACCCTTATGGAACTTAAACCTCACTTCAATTACAAAATCCGCCTCGTAAGCTCAAATAAACCCAAGGAATTTCCTTCCATAATTGCAAATGCGCCCGTCACGCATTTTTCTGTGATAAAAACAATCTTGCCCTGACTGCCATGCATAAAATATGCAGGCTGCCAGGGTAAGCTGTTGTATTTCTAATATAATAACACAGTATTTCTGTTTGTGCCACTGTCTTTCACAAATAATATCCGGCACATATGCTTATCATTATTTCACAAAATTCTTAACGGAATCATATATTCCTTTGGCATCGAGACCATACTTTTCAACCAGCGCATTTGCAGAACCGGATTCACCGAATACATCCTTCATGCCGATTTTTAATACAGGTGTCGGACATTTCTCGGATAAGCAGTCGCACACCGCACTGCCCAGACCGCCGATCACGGAATGCTCTTCCGCCGTCACTACCTTTCCTGTCTTCTTCGCGGAAGCAAGTACAAGCTCTTCATCCAGCGGCTTGATTGTGTGAATGTTGATCACTTCCGCGCTGATGCCGTCAGCCGCAAGCATTTCAGCCGCTTCCAGTGCGGAAGCTACCGTGATACCGCTTGCCACAATGGTAACGTCCGTGGCTTCACGAAGCAGAACACCCTTGCCGATTTCAAACTTATAGTCGTCCTTATCGTTGATTACCGGAACTGCCGCACGTCCGAAACGGAGGTATACAGGACCTTCCACCTCAATCGCCGCTCTTACCGCCGCCTTCGCCTCCACATCATCGGAAGGTACGATAACGGTCATGCCCGGAATGGTTCTCATCAGCGCCACGTCCTCGTTACACTGGTGGGTCGCGCCGTCTTCTCCTACGGTAATGCCCGCATGGGTTGCACCGATCTTTACGTTCAGGTGCGGATAACCGATGGAGTTACGAACCTGCTCGAAGTTACGCCCTGCGGCGATCATCGCGAAGGAACTGATAAAAGGTACTTTGCCGCAGGTAGCAAGTCCTGCCG
>CAMWNY010000426.1 GCA_947175775.1 uncultured Lachnospiraceae bacterium
CCTTTGATGCACATAAAAAAGCCTAGAAAAATCTAGGCTTATCCAATGGAGCAGACGGGAGTCGAACCCGTGTCCAAAAAACCATCCCATGTACTTCTACAAGCTTAGTCGGCTGTTTCGGGCAAACCCTTTTCCCTTCCGGATAGGCGAACCAACACCCCTAAACGGTCAGTAGCTTCATAATACGCCCACATGCGCAAAGCTTTGCATGTGTCGTTTCCTACAAAATCGATGCCTGAGTCCTGATGTGTAGGTGCACCAGGTCAGACAGCAGCCATTAGGCTGCGAATGCTAAATTATCTTCAGCGTTTAATTTTAATTTTGGAATTAACGCATACCTGCGACTTGCTTCTCCATCTTCAAGTTCCCTGTCGAAACCTTTACTGCCCCTTGACAATCTTCACCGTCAGGCTGCTAAAGGTCTTATTATCATATCAAATGCCCTATATAAAGTCAAGTAGTTTTCCTGCTCTTTTTTAATATAATTTTTTTAATAATCCGCACGACAACAACACCAATAAACGCGCCGAACGTATTTAAAATTAAATCATCTATCTCACTGATGCCGACACCCCAAACATACTGCATGCTTTCTATGAACAGCGACAGTAAAAAACCATATACCACCGTCGGAAAAATCTTCTTTCCGCGGTACCCCAAATACACTCCAAACGGAATAAAGCCTGCAATATTCCCTCCAAAAAGATAGAAAATGCGCCCCCATTTATGCCGCCGTACAAATGGGATGTATTCGGCAAAAAACGTCAAATTCAAAGTACCGTATTTCATAAAATTCTGAAAATGAAACCCGTCACGAAGTATAGTTAGTCGAAAAAGCACAGCCATATATATGGCAAAAAGCACATGTATTATCCACCGATATTTCGTTTTCTTCATATTGTTCCTTATTTTACTGCAGATTTTTTACCTTAAACTCCCTTTGCGCCTCGCGTCTTGCATCCTTTTTTGCAATGTCCTCGCGTTTGTCATAAAGCTTTTTACCTCTTGCAAGCCCAATTTCAACCTTTGCCCTGCCATTGGAAAAATACACCTGGAGCGGCACAAGCGTATAACCCTTTTCTTTTATTTTACCAAGTAGCTTATTTATTTCCTGCTTGTGCATCAAAAGCTTTTTTATGCGCAGAGGGTCCTTATTAAATATATTTCCCTTTTCATAGGGCGATATATGCATGCCGTAAATAAATACTTCCGCATTTTCTATTCGGATAAACGCCTCCTTGATGCTGCACTTCCCCATACGCAGTGATTTTACCTCCGTGCCACAAAGTGCGATTCCGCACTCATATTTCTCCTCGATAAAATAGTCATGGTATGCCTTTTTATTGTTTGCTACCAGCTTTAACGCATTTTTGTCTGCCATTGCCTTACCCCTTCTCACTTTCTTCAATTTCCCAATCCTCGGGTAACACAAAATCAATATTTCGCGAAATCCGGTCGACTGCGTTGACCTTTATAGTCAATTTCTGTCCCAGCTTATAGCGGACATCCGTCGCCTGACCAACCATCTCATAAGACGTTTCATCATAATAGAAATAATCCCCAGAAAGCATTGACACATGGATCATACCCTCAATCGTATTAGGCAGCTCCACATAAATTCCCCATGCAGTAATAGAAGAAATCACGCCTTCATAAATACTGCCGATGCGCGCCTCCATGTATTCTACCTTTTTCAACTTATCGGTTTCCCGCTCCGCCTCATCTGCACGGCGCTCCATTTCTGACGAATGTTTTGTTACCTCCGGCAAAATTTCATTATAATGCATTATCCGTTTTTCATCCAATTTTCCCCGAAGCTGTTCTTTAATAATCCTGTGTATCTGCAAATCAGGGTATCTTCTAATTGGAGACGTAAAATGGCAGTAATATTGACATGCAAGCCCGAAATGACCAGTGCAGTCAATCGTGTATTTTGCCTGCTTCATACTCCGCAGCGTCAGTCTGCAAATCAGCGCTTCTTCCGGCGTCTCTTCCACATTCGCCAACAGCTTTTGCAGCTCCTTAGGATGTATTTCCTCCTGCTGGCTTTTCAATGAATATCCAAAATTGCGGATAAAGGTGCCAAGCTTTGCAATCTTTTCCGGATCCGGCGTGTCATGGGTACGATATACAAACGGCAGCTCAAGCCAGTAAAAATGCTGTGCCACAGTTTCATTTGCAATCAGCATAAAATCTTCAATGATTTTTGTCGCCACATTACGGTCATAGGGTTTAATGTCAATCGGATGTCCATCCGCATCCAGAATAATCTTTGTTTCCGGAAAATCAAAATCTATCGAGCCGCGCTTTTTGCGCCTTTTACGCAAAATATCCGCAAGCTCCCGCATCCGCTCAAACATAGGTACTAATGCTTCATATTCTTTTCTTTCCGCCTCATCATTATCTTCTAATATTTTCTTAACGCTTGTATAGGACATACGCCGGTCTACCCTTATCACACTTTCAGCCAGTTCGTGGCTTATCACCTCGCCTTTTGGGTCAATTGTCATAAGACAGCTTAACGCAAGCCTGTTTTCCCCCGCATTCAATGAACAAATGCCATTTGAGAGCTTGTGAGGCAGCATAGGAATTACCCTGTCCACAAGATATACACTTGTCCCTCTCTCCTTTGCCTCCCAATCAAGCGCGGAATTCTCCTGCACATAGTTTGTCACATCCGCAATATGCACACCCAGTTGATACAAACAGTCCTCCACCGTAAGGCTTACGTCATCGTCCAAATCCTTTGCGTCTTCCCCGTCTATTGTCACCATCTGCATATCG
>CAMWNY010000427.1 GCA_947175775.1 uncultured Lachnospiraceae bacterium
CTTTTTTCATTTGCATATTTTTTGCTCTGTTCCTGTATCAGCTCCATATCCTGGAAATAATCTATTTTCATCGCATTTTTTACTTCCGACAGTGTTTGTGCCGCAACTTCTCTTGCCGCGTTCGATCCACTCTTTAAGATATTGTAAATCTCCGGAATGTCCTTCTCATATTCGGCGCGCCGCTTTCTAATCGGCTCAAGTTCCTCCTGAACAACATTGTTTAAGAACTTTTTGACTTTCACGTCCCCAAGTCCGCCTCTTTGATAATGCGCTTTCATTTCATCAAGATTTGCATAATCCGGACAGTATCGCTCAAAATGCTCATCCTTGGCAAACGCGTCAAGATACGTAAATACGGTATTTCCCTCCAAATGTCCGGGATCGCTCACCTGCAGATGCAGCGGGTCCGTATACATGCTCATAATCTTTGTGCGTACCTCATCTGCGCTGTCCGCAAGATAAATGCAGTTTCCAAGCGATTTGCTCATTTTCGCTTTTCCGTCTGTTCCGGGAAGGCGTTTGCACGCATCCGCCTTTGGAATCAGCGCTTTTGGCTCTACCAGCACAGGATTTTCGGGCGCGTAGACAGAGTTGAACTTGTGCACAATTTCCTTTGTTTGTTCTATCATCGGAAGCTGGTCCTCACCCACCGGCACAACGTTTGCCTTGCAAAATGTAATATCCGCCGCCTGACTGATCGGGTACGTGAAAAATCCTACGGGAATGCTCGCCTCAAAATTGCGAAGCTGGATTTCATTTTTTACGGTCGGATTTCGCTGCAATCTTGCAACCGTAACCAGATTCATATAATAGAATGTAAGTTCTGTCAATTCAGAAATCTGTGACTGGATAAATAGCGTGGATTTTGCCGGGTCTAATCCTGCCGACAGATAGTCAAGCGCCACCTCTATCACATTCTGACGCACTTTTTCAGGATTTTCAAAATTGTCGGTCAGTGCCTGCGCATCTGCTATCATAATATATATTTTATCAAATTCCCCTGAATTTTGAAGCTCCACACGCTGTCTGAGCGAGCCTACATAATGTCCGATATGAAGTCTTCCTGTCGGTCTGTCACCAGTTAATATGATTTTACTCATTTTATGTTCCCCTTTGGTTTATATACTTATTTTAATTCTGTAATCATCTGTTATACTAGCATTATTTCTTGGAAACGTCAATATTCTTATCAACTGCATTTCCCTCAAATCTCTCCCCGAAAACTTCATCTACAAAAGTGCAGCATTTCATGAAAATACTGCACTTTTATAGTTATCATATTTATATACTAATTTAACATCTGTTTGCTTTCTGCTTCTTCAAAGCTCTTGTATCCGTAAAACCGCACGGTATTAGCCATGATTTCCCGCGCTACGCTTTTCCCGTTCTTTGCATATTCCACAACGTATCTGCCATACATCTCAATCAGCTTATCAGAATACGTGCCAAGTTCACCCCGTAAATAGGTTTCATACGATGTATCATATGGCAAATCTTCGTTTGTGTGTATGGTACGGGCATTGTCTGCAAGTTTTGGATACTGCTGCGCAAACTCTTCCATCCATTTCACCTGAAGCGCAATAATCTGCTCCATGATTTCTTGCTTTTCTTTTGAATTTTGGGGAAGCTTATCCGCAAATGCCGCATACTCCTCAGGCGCCGTTGATGCCATCATTCGCGCATATTTCTCTTCAACCATGTTTCTGCCATTTGCATAATTTGTCTTAAACTCATACAAATACTGTAAAAGCATATCCTCATCCCATGTCATATACTGGCTCATGCGCATCACCTTAAAAGTCGGCCAGTTATTTTGGCAGCTTGCTCTTCCCCCTTCGTTCTGCACTTTATCAAACGCCTCAAACTCCGCCTTTGCAATCGAAAGTGAAAGTGCCGTAACAGTCGGCGCATCCGCCATTGTCGCCGCCAGCAGTGCGTCACTCTTAGCAATCAGCTCTGCCGTATTTGCATCAAGATAAAGGTCACAGCTTCCTATAATATTTAAGCGTTCCAGTGCATTCGCAAAAATTACCGCAAGCGATTCCACCGCAGTTGCAAGCGCAGTTTCATATGCTTTGTCTACACTTGTAAGGCTGATTTCCTCAACAAGCTGTGATACACTTTTTACTATATCCCCTTGAGACTGCATTCCTTCTTCCGCCAGCACCATATTTGCATTGTCAGGCAGATTTTTAAAAAGCCACTTGTCATGCGGTGCATACGTTCTGTTTAATAAATAATACAGCTTCATTGCCTGCTTCACACATTCTGCCTTTGCCAGCTCCGCTGCAACAAGCTGTCCGCGCTTTCTCATACGCGGCAGGTTATACTGTCCATTCTGAGAAAACAATGCACATGCCTGCGCAATCTTCCTGTACCAAACAGTTTTCGGATAATATCCCGCAAGCAGCTCCCTGTATGAAGTAAAAATGCCCTCATCATCCCTAAAAACCGCCCCGTTTACCGATGCCGCCAAAGCATAATCATGCACTGCCAGCCAACTCTTCACCTGCGTCAGCCCTTTGCTATCATTGGTAAGCGCGCCAATTAAGTCAATTCCAAGAATATTTTTGTAAAAATCTTCTATCACCATAACACCGGCTCTGTCTTTTCCATGAAAAGTCTCAATACGTTTTATGCCCAAAAACGTATCCGGCAATTTTTCATATGCTTCCTCCAGTGCACTTCCTATTTTGTCGTACACCTCTTTTGTAACCCACATCAAAAACCGCGGTCAGAAATCATGGTCTCTTGCCTTCAAATCGTCAAACCCAAAGC
>CAMWNY010000428.1 GCA_947175775.1 uncultured Lachnospiraceae bacterium
CAGCGCTTCCGCGTGTATATTTGATACCAAAGTCCGTGTAATTGTACCATTCACTAATATACTTTACGTCATCGCCAACAGCCACCGTGGCAAGCCCCGTACACTTTGCCCAGTTCGCCATAATGTCTTCAAATTTGTCCATGTTGCAGAAATCCTGAATTCTCATTTTAACCCTTTTGCTCCTTTTCCTGTTTGTTTTATTCTCCCGCAAGCTTAAAGATATTTAAGTTCTCCGTCAATACATTCATATCGTTTGCAAGCGACTGTACCAGCTCTGATGCCTGTGTAACCGCACTTCCAAGCTCGGAAGACATCGCGGAAGTCTCCTGTGTCGATGACGCGTTGTCCGTTGCGATATTATTCAATGTGACAATTGTATCCGTAATCGATTCTCTTTGCGCATTTAAGTTGTCCATGCGCTCGCTGATGGTCTTAACGGAAGCCGTGCATGCATCCGATGCATTTTTGAGCTCCATAAACATTTCCCTTGTCTGCTGAATCACATTTACCTGTATGTCTGACGCCTCACTCATCGCCTTCATAATATTCATGGAATTTTCGGAATTTACGGTAAGCTCTTCAATAATATTCGTAATCTGTCCAACCGTATCGTCCGACTGCTGTGCCAGCTTTCCGATTTCTTCTGCAACCACCGAGAAGCCCTTTCCAGCCTCACCCGCTCTTGCTGCCTCAATCGAAGCATTCAAAGACAATAGATTCGTCTGTTCCGCAATATCGCCAATCAGCCCTGCCGCTTCACGAATTCTATTGACTGCTTCGTTATTGCTCTCTGTCTGTGTATACATGGAATCAATGTCAACTTTTGTCTTTTCGTTAATATCAATTAACTGCTTAAAGGAATCCATTGATTTTGCGGAACGGTCCGCCATAATTTCGGAATTTCCTTCCAGTGCCGTAATCTCATGTGCCGCCTCTTCAATTCCTTCCGCCATACGCTCAACATTGTCAGATGCTGTCGCTGTAGACTCTGCCTGCTGGTTGATATTTTCCGCAATCTCATTAATGGCAATAGACACATTCTGTATGGACTCGTCCATTCTTGAAAAATTGTCGGAAAACTCTGTGACGGCATTTTCCAAATCCGTGGAAATATGCTTGATGTTAGAAATCAGACCAACCATCTGCGTCTGCGCGTCATTGAGCGCTTTTCCGGTCTTTCCGTACTCATTGTTACTGCGGATATCCACATTCGACGACAAATCACCCACTGCCATACGATCCGCAAGTTTTTGAATTTTTGTGAGCGGTGCGCAGATTGCGCCGCCAAATACCACTGATGCAAAGACTGCCGCAATCGCGATAATAATTCCCGCAACAACCATTGCAACCTCAAGCCGGATTTCCGTATTCTTTATCGTTGCCTTTACATTTTTCATGTCGGCTTCCATCTCGTCTATGTAATTTCCGGTGGAAATCATCCAGTTCCACGGCTCGAACATTGCAGAATATGCACGTTTTGGAGCGACCGTCACACCATCCGATTTCGTAAAGTAAAATTCGTTAAATCCTGCCTTCTCGGCGCTTGTACACACAGAATAAATACTCTGTATAATCATAATGCCGTTCTGATCTTCAAGCGTATACCTGTTGTTGCCCTCCTGTTCCGGTAAAATGGGATGCATCACAAGGATGTAATCCGTATCGTCAATCCAAAAGTATCCGCTGCTGTCATCTCCGTAACGAATTGCGCGCACAATTTCCGCTGCTTCCTGCTTTGCCTCTTCCTCTGACAGCTCTCCTGTCTGAACCTTGTCATACTCGCTCTGCAGGATACTGAGCACCGCCTGAACCTGTGATGTAATTTCCGCATCATACCCTTCAACTTTTGCCTTTTCATAATCACTGTTTGCCATTTTTGACATGGACTCAATTCCTAGTATCGAAACGCCGCCTACAACAATAACAGCCAGCAAAACAAGAATCAGCGACATCAGGACTAATGAACGTTTTACACTTCCGCCATTCATAAGAAACCCCCTGCAATTTTTGATTTTAATATATAATTGAAAAAACTTATATATCATATTCATTATAGCACTAATCGCTGAATATTCTACTTGTTTTTTGCATTTCTTACATTTTTTACATATTTTTTTTATTTTTTTTGTGCATAACAGAAAAAATAATTTAAGACATCAGTTCGCCAATATAATAAAATCCATGCGACTCCACAAGCCGTACATCCACGATTTTCCCGATCAGTGAAGCATCACCCGGAAAATGAACAATCGTATTGTTGGAAAGCCGTCCCGAAACAAGCGTATTGTCATGTTCGTTGATTTCCTCTACAAGCGCGCTGTGTACTTCGCCGGTCAGGCGTCCGACGCGCTTCCTCGCCGTTTCTTGTACGACCTTTAAAAGCCTGTCAAAATTTTCTTTAATTTCCGCGTCGCTTACCGGATTGGGCATTGCTGCCGCGGGGGTGCCTGTCCGTTTAGAATAAATGAACGTAAACGCGTTGTCATATTCTACTGCTTTCACAACTTCGATTGTCTCATCGACGTCTGCTGCCGTTTCCCCCGGAAAACCAACGATAATATCCGTCGTCAGGGAAATATCCGGGATTTCGCGTCTGATTTTTTGGGCCAGTTCCAAATACTGCTCCTTCGTGTAGCGCCTGTTCATTGCCGTTAAAATCCGCGTAGAACCTGCCTGCAGCGGCAAGTGCAGGTGACGGCAGATTTTCTTCGAGTGCTTCATGACCTGGATTAGTTCATCCGACAGATCCTTTGGATGGGAGGTCATAAAGCGGATT
>CAMWNY010000429.1 GCA_947175775.1 uncultured Lachnospiraceae bacterium
ACAGTAAAGAGTGTAACCGTTATTTTGTTTTCTAAACGCCCACGCTACCGCCCGATGCCTTTTTTGCGTTTTGCCGCCTGCTCCTGCTCAATCCGAATCTGTCTGATAATAGACTTTTCCTGATTATCAATATGCAGCTTTGCCGCCTTTGCCGCCTGCTCCTTATCATGCCTGACAATACTTTCGTATATCATCCTATGCTCTGCAACCAGATTGTCATGCCGGCTTTCATCCTTAATATACTCAAAGCGGTAGCGGTACATCTGTTCCGACAGATTATTGATCAGCTGTATCAGCCGCCGGTTGCCCGTAGCCTGGACAATAATATCATGCAGCCTTACATCCGCTCTGGCAATCGTTGTCGCATCCTTTGTCTCCGTGGCATGTTCAAACTCATCACAGGCGCGCTTAAGCTGCTGCTCCTCCTGAACGCTGATCCGGTCGCATGCCAGCTCTGCACAGAGCGCGTCCAGCGCCCGGCGAACCTCCAGCACATCTTTTAAACTCTTTTCCGTGATCTGTGCCACTTCCGCACCGCGGCGCGGAATCATGATCACAAGCCCCTCCAGCTCCAGCTTACGGATTGCCTCCCTGATCGGCGTCCTGCTGACTCCCAGACGGTTTGCAAGATGAATCTCCATCAACCGCTCCCCCGGCTTAAGCTCTCCCGTAAGGATTGCCTTGCGCAGCGTATTGAACACCACATCCCGCAGAGGAAGAAATTCATCCATCTCCACCTCAAAATGCTCTCCCATCCGAACCCTCCCTTTTACACCACTATATTGCATCCTTATGCCATACTGTCACAAAAACCTGACCGGCAAGCCCTTTTTCCCGTATAAGCCCTGCCGTCTCCTCGGCCTCCTCTCTCTTTGTAAAAATGCCGAACACGGTCGGACCGCTGCCGCTCATCAGCGCATTATGTGCGCCCTTTTCCCGCATAAGACTCTTGACCCGCTCTATCACCGGATATTCCCTGACCGAAACTGTCTCCAGCACATTGCCCAGCCTGTCGGTTATACCCGTCAGACTGCCCTCCTTAAGCGCCCCGATCATGCCGTCTATATCGGGATGGTCAGAAAGACGCTCCGCATGCAGACTGCCGTAAACAAATGCGGTAGAAACGTCAATGTCAGGCTTCGCTACCACGAGAAAACAGTCCGGCGGCGCAGGAAGCGGCGACAGAACCTCCCCGATTCCTTCCGCCAGCATGGTGCCCCCCGTAAGGCAGTACGGAATATCCGCCCCCAGCTTCACACCAAGCTCCTGCAGCTCTTTCGTAGAATACCCCATATCAAAAAGTTCATTCAGTCCCCGCATGGCAGCCGCGGCGTCGGCGCTTCCGCCGGCCATACCCGCAGCAATAGGAATCCGTTTTGTCAGCGTGATCTTCACGCCCTCTTCAATGTTCTTCATCCGCAAAAGCAGATCCGCCGCCTTCCAGATCAGATTGTTTTTGTCCGTAGGAAGCTCTGCCCTGTCTGTCAGCAGTACAATCCCTGCCTGCGGCGTCCGCTCCAGAACAAGCTCATCGCAGATATCCACCGTCTGCATGATCATTCTGACTTCATGATAGCCGTCCTGCCTGCGGCGAAGCACATCCAGCCCCAGATTGATTTTGGCATACGCCTTCTGTATGACCTGCTGCGTATTTTTCATTGTGTTTTCCATCCGTAGTCCTCTTTTCCGGCATAACAAATCCTGCCGCAGGCGCTTTTAGCCAAACGGCTCATCCGCCTGCGTCCCATGCCCGCTATCAAAAATACAAAATCATGCCGCCCCTTATCTGACACTGACAGCATGTTTCAAATTGCATTTTGTATACAATGATTGTACTTAATTATATACAATCCACCCGTGTTCGTCAACCGGAGCGCTGCACATTCCCGGCTTCGGGAAATTCCACGTCACAGCCCGGGGCAAACCAAATCCCGCAGCCGGACCAATTCCCATTTTAAATTCCCATGTTATGTTGTGAAAAAACAAAAAAAATATAGATTGCTCCTAATTTTTCCGGCGCTCCGGTACGATATAATAAATAGAAACGGGGCTTGCTCCCTGTGTGCAACTGAAAATATAACCAAAATAATACATTCCAAGGAGGGATACCAATGAGCGTAAACGGAGTTACAAGTTCAACAACTACTTACGATGCCGCTTATCAGACAAACCAGACTTCGGTCAGGCCCAGCGAGGAAAACACTTCCGGGACTACTTCCACTACAAATAAGGATAATGCAGGGGTTGTCTATGAGCCGTCCAACGATACCGGCACGAAGAAAACCTACACCCAGAATACCGGCTTAGTAAATAAGATGAAAGCGGATGCCGAGGCTCATGCACAGCAGTTACAGAACATTGTACAGCAGTTAATGACCAAGCAGGGTGATACCTACAACAGCGCGAATGGCATCTGGTCTCTTCTTGCAGGCGGCAACCTGAAAGTGGACGCTGCTACGCAGGCACAGGCACAGAAGGATATCAGCGAAGACGGTTACTGGGGTGTAAAACAGACATCCGACAGAATCATCGATTTCGCAACCGCACTGACAGGCGGCGATCCGGATAAGATCGAAGAAATGCGCGATGCCTTTAAGAAGGGCTATAAGCAGGCTGAGAAGACTTGGGGCGGCGAACTGCCCGATATCTCCAAGCAGACTTATGATGCTGTAATGGAAAAGTTTGACAAACTGGCTGAAGACGCCGGGCTTTCAACGTCGAACTAATAGACGTTGTAAGCCCGGCGTCTTCAGCCAGTTTGTCAAACTT
>CAMWNY010000430.1 GCA_947175775.1 uncultured Lachnospiraceae bacterium
GCACTCATCAAACGCAAATTTTGCCTTTCTGTTTTTTATGTGCTGCATTTTTATGATTTGCTGTAAAACGGCAAATGGTATGAGGAGTGCATGGCGAAACAGGGCGTCAAATATTATGTGTTTGCAACATCCTTTTACCCGATGTGGCACGGAACGACAAACGATCTGGCATCCACCCTGACTTACATTGCACAGACATACAACAAAAAAGTTATGGTAGCGGAGACGGCTTATCCGTTTACATATCACAATGCGGACTCGCAGGGAAACAACATTGGTGATGCGTCAGCAATGGTGTGTGCCAATTACAGTGTGAGCGTGGACGGACAGGCACAGGCACTGCGTGACGTATTTGCAGCAGTGGCAAAAGTAAACGCGACGAAATGGGGATACGGAATCGGGGCATTTTACTGGGAACCGGAGTGGATTGCCGTGGCTTCCTCCACTTGGGGGACACATGGCTCCGGCTGGGCTTCCTCGTCCTCCGGTAATTATGAGCGGCTTTATAGTTCCACGGTAAAGTATTATTCCAACTATGACGGCGGTTCCACATGGGACAACATGACGCTTTTCGACAACAACGGAAGGGCGATGAAATCCCTGTATGTTTTTAATGACATCAGCGGTGCGCCGAGCAAAACTTCATCCGGCGTACACAATGGGGCGTCACTGGACGGTACCTATTATATTAAGAACGTTTTTAGCGGTCTGTATCTGGACGTTGCCAACGGTTCGGGCGACAACAACGCCAATATACAGCAGTATACCTATGAAGGCTCTGCAAGACAGCAGTTTAAGCTGGTCTCGGCAGGCGACGGATATTACACCATTTACACGGGGGCTTCGGGATTCCAGAAGGTAGTCGATGTCGCAGGCAAGAGCACTGCGGATGGCGCTAATATTTTGCAGTATGCTTATAAGGGAACGGTCAACCAGAAATTTCAGGTGACAGAGATTTCCTCCGGAGTATACGCGATTAAAACGGGAATCACCTCCGGCGGATCCTGCTTGGACGTATTTGAGTGGAGCACGGCGCCGGGCGGAAACATTGCACAGTGGAATTACTGGGGCGGCGACTGCCAGCTTTGGATTCTTGAAAGAGTGTAGCGCTTTTTAAATTAATTAAAAAATAAATAAAAAAACACTTGCAAAATTTTGAAAATCCAGTATAATATATACGTAGCTGTCCAAAAGACAGGGACAGCCGTATATATCGTTGCGTGGCTCAGTTTGGTAGAGCGCTGCGTTCGGGACGCAGAGGTCGCAAGTTCGAATCTTGTCGCAACGATTTTAAAATTTGAAAACACCGGGGGTCATAAGGCTTACCGGTGTTTTTGTGCATTTTTCCCCTGATTGCGGCGGCAGCGTAACAGTCAGCCGTGGTGGTTCCGCCCTTTATATTGACGTGATTGGGGGCATATGCTATTATGATACAGGCGCTGCCGGATATGGCAGCCAAGGCATTATCGAAAGAAAGCGAAACTGGAGGGAATACATATGGATTATTCAAGGGAGCTTTTTGAACAGACCCGCGAAAATGCTCCGGCCGATGGGGCATGTGAGCATTATCATGGTATACAGAGCGTTCAGAATCTGGAGACCATCATTAATGAAGGGCTTCGTGTCGCGCTCCTGGAGGAGACACCGGATCAGTCGCTGGCAGTGCTGCTTGAGCATCTGGGAAAAGCGCTGAACGGGGAGCGAACCTATATATTTGAACAGAACGCGTCCGGCGGTGACGACAACACCTATGAGTGGGCGGCAAGCGGAGTGCAGCCGGAAATAGAGAATCTTCAGAATCTTCCCCCTGAGGTATGTGCAAGCTGGTATCGGAAGTTTCGTATTGGCGAACATATTGTCATCGAATGTCTGGAAGATATTCGGGAGACAGACCCCCTTCAGTATGAGACCCTGCAACGCCAGAACATCCGTTCCCTTGTGGTGGTTCCGCTTTGTGACGGCACAAAGTTCATCGGCTTTTACGGTGTGGACAATCCGCCTGCAAAGATGCTCGAATACGCGTCCAATATGCTCCAGACTGCGGCGTATTTTATTGTGTCCTCGCTGAAACGGCGCAATCTGTTTCGCGAGCTGCAGAAGCGAAGCTACAATGTTCTCCATGCCCTCAGTGTCGACTATCTCGACATCTATCAGGTGAATTTCGACACAGGCGAGTGCGAAATCTATCGGGACAGCGACCGGACGGGTATGGACTGGGGCAGCAGTTTTAAAGACGGCTATCAGACGGCAATGGAGCAGTATATATCCCAATATGTGGTTCCCAGAGATCAGGAACTGCTCCGCTCTGCGACGAAAAAAGACTATGTGCTTGCGCAGCTTGGAAAAAAGAAAAAGTTTTTTGTACGCTATCAGGTCAAGGACAATATGTCCGGACTTAAACATATGGAGATGCATTTTTCCGTCACGGAGAAAGACAACTGTGTCATTTTTGCCCAGCGCGATGTCAATGCCGTGGTGGAGCAGGAAGAAAAGTATAAGCTCGAAGCAAGACAGAGTCTTGAGAACATTCTTGAGGGAGCGCGTACCGGAATCTGGACGATTGAGCTCGAGGAGGGCTGCCGGCCAAGGATGTATGCCGACCGCACCATGCGTATTCTGCTGGGCGTATCGGACGGGATTGACCCGGAAGAGTGCTATCAGCATTGGTTTGACAACATCGTGCCGGATTATGTGGAGATGGTGCAGGAATCCGTGGCAGACATGTTGGAAACAGTGCGTTCCGAAGTGATTTATCCTTGGAA
>CAMWNY010000431.1 GCA_947175775.1 uncultured Lachnospiraceae bacterium
CTTTGCTGCACAGGCAGGAGCGGCAGTTAATTGATGGAAAAGGCGCGGGGAGAATTGCAAGCAGGATTTTTCAGCTGCAATGGGAAACTGAAAAATTATAAAATTTGCAGAAATAGCCGGAGGTATACTATGGCGGAAAAAAAGGACAGACAATTAAATTACGAGCTGCTGCGCATCTTCGCGATGCTGATGATTGTGTGCCTCCATTATCTGAGCAAGGGCGGATTTTTGGGCGTGCCTGCGCGGGAGCAAATCAGCGTGTCGGGATATGCGGCATGGCTGATTGAGGCATTCTGTCTTGTCGCGGTGAATGTCTATGTGCTGATCAGCGGGTATTTCGGGGGCGTTTCTGAGACAAAAGACGTGTTGAAACGTCCTTTGAAAATATGGAAACAGGTGATATTTTATTCTGTGACAATTGGTGCGATTGCGATTATTACAGGGATGTACCGCCATGATATGCATCAGACGTTTGTAGGTTTTTCTACGAGCTTGCAGCGGCTGGACATGTATCAGATTTTTACGTATCTTTTTCCGACTGTAACGGAGCATTACTGGTTTGCCACGTCCTATATCATTCTCTGCTTTTTTATGCCGTTTTTGGATAAGGGCGCAGATGCGTTTGACCAAAAGAGCTTTTTAAAGCTATTAGGCGGATTTCTGCTGCTTTTCAGTGTGGCAAAGACCGTGATTCCGATGCAGCTTGCCTGGGACAAATACGGGTACGACGCGTTTTGGTTTGTGACGCTCTATCTGACGGGAGCGTATATCCGGCGTTTTGGCATTGCGTTTCTTGGCAGCAGGGCGAGGGCGCTTTGGCTTTATGCCGGAAGTGTGCTTTTGATTTTTGCGTCGTTTCTCGTGATTCGCAAGATTTTTTTCGCGACGGGAAGTCTTTCGGCGTTTATCAGCTACGCTTATACGTATAATCATCTGCTGTGCTACCTTGGCGCGGTCGGACTGTTTATGGCGTTTGACGGGCGTTTTGACAAAAGGACAGGGCGTCTTGAGCGTATTCGGAAACCACTGCTGCTTGTGTCGGGTGCGACGTTCGGGGTATATTTAATCCATGAGCATGTCAATATCCGGTATCTGTGGGTGGAGTGGTTTCGGTGTGCGGATTGGGTCGGTGCGCCGCTTCCTCGGTTTTTGGGACATATGGCTGTTACGGTGCTGACGGTTTATGGTGTGTGTACGCTGATTGAGCTGCTGCGTCAAAAAGTTGGTGCATTATTCATAAGGAAGAGATAAATGGGGAAAACGAAGAACAGTATAAACGGAAAAAAGTGTCTGAATTATTTGCTGGCGGCAGTTTTGGCGGTCTATCCGCTGCGTCATGCGTTTACGGGCGTTGATATGATGGACGCAGGGTATGCGCTTGGAAACTACCGCTTTTTTGACGTGCTCAATCCGATGTGGAAGTTTGCGACGTATCTTGCGAATGTGACGGGGGTTGTGCTGTCATATCTTCCCGGCGGGGGAACATGGGCAGGGATGAATATCTATTCCGGTCTGCTGATTGGAATTACGGCGGCGGCAGTGTTCTTGTATGTGTGCAGGCGTTACGGGGGAACGTTCAAAGCGGGAACGGCGCTGTTTTTCCTTGCGGAATTTACCGCGCTTTCGCTGTGCTGGGCGCCGAATGTGATTTTATATCATTATCTTGGGTATCTGCTGATGACGGCTGCCGTAATCATTCTTTATGATGCGATTATCAAGGACAATAAAAAGGGGTATCTGACAGCCGGGGGGATTCTTGGGCTGTGCATTGCCGTTCGGATGCCGAATGTTACCTATATGGCATTGATTGTTCCGCTGTGGTATTTTAGCATTCTGAAAAAGGAGAAATTTCAAAAGCTGTGCAGTAGGACGCTTTACTGTATTGCGGGATATGCGGTGGGGCTGATTGCGCCGCTTGGGGTTGTCTGTGTGAAATACGGCATATCTGCGTATTTGGGGATGATCACTTCGCTCTTTGCCGTCACGGACACGGCGACCGATTATAAGCCGACGGCGATGGTTGGGGCGATGGTTGGGGATTATATACGGTATAGCGCGTGGCTTGGCATTTTTGTGGTGTATGTTGTTTTGGGTGTGGCTGCATTTAAAGTTGCTGGTGTTATTTTTGTGAAAAAAGGGATTGCAGATAAAATAACGATAGTAATCAAAACGCTGTATCTGTTGGGAATGGCAGTGCTTTTACGATTTTGCTATGGCAGGGGCATGTTCGGATTTGATTATACGGATTTTTTCAGCATGTATAAATGGGTGACGGTATATCTTTTGGTAGTAATGATTGCCTGTGTGTGGGCATTGTTTTCTTCCAAAATAGAAGAGGGCGCGAAACTGTGGGCTGTCTTTTTGCTTGTAATCATATGGATTACGCCGCTTGGCAGCAATAACGGGTTACATCCGATTATGAATAATCTGTTTCTTGTTGCACCGGTATCGGTGTATCTGATTGGGAAAATATGGAAAACGCTGCGGGCAGATACGAACTTTCGCGCAGACAGGCGCTTTGCAGCGTGCAGTGTGTGTTTGATGATATTGGTGTGTACAATGGTGCAGAGCATTCTTTTTGGGTATCGTTTTCTGTTTCATGATGCAAAAGCTGCTGTGCAGCAGGAAACGGTCGGCAAGCTGCAATGCAGTACGGCTATTTCAGGGATGCGGACAACTGCCGGGAAAAAGCAGGCGATTGAGGAGCTTGACGGTTTTCTTTATGAAAACGGTTTGAATAAAAAACGGGTGATATTATAT
>CAMWNY010000432.1 GCA_947175775.1 uncultured Lachnospiraceae bacterium
CGCGGCCAAGGCCGGCCGTGGTTTCTTATGACAGCCCTGTGTGGAAATTTCTGGGGCGTCTGTTGGATTTTCTCGTTTTGACGGGATTGTGGGTTGTGACGTCTTTGCCAGTCATTACAATGGGAGCCGCGACGGCAGCGGTTTATGATATTACGTTAAAAATGACGCAGGACCAAGAGGGATATTTGATACCGATGTATTTTAAGACGTTTGCAAAAATGTTTGTGCAGGCGACAAAGGCGTGGCTCATTTTGCTTGCGGCAGGGGCGGTACTTTTCGTAAATATTGCTTTTTGTCTGCAAAGCCATACGCCGGCGGCATCAATGCTTATGGCGGCGACGCTTTTAATTACCGCGGTATTCTTAATGACGGCGGTATATCTGTTTCCTGTGATGACGTGGCTGGACGCAGGGATTTCCCGTTATTTTAAGGCTGCTTTTTATTTGGCGCTGCGTTACTTTGGCTGGACAGTGCTCATTCTTGTGACGGGTATCTGTCTTTTGGCGCTTGGTGTGTTTGTGTTTTGGGGCTTGCTGTTAATTGTGGTGGGACTGACGGCATATTTGCAGTCGCTTGTGTTTCATCAGATTTTTCGGCATGAGGAGCAGTTGGCATGTGAGAAAGGAGCGAATAATCATGTTTTCGATAAAGGTGTTGAAGGCTGACGGAGAAACGAAATTTGTGGCGCGGGGAGAGCGCGAAGTTTGTCTTGTGGTGACAAGCGCGTATGAGGAGGGAGACCGGATTGTGCTGGAATATGCAGGTGTGCCACGGTATTTTTACTTTCAGGCAGACGATGCGCTTGGTGCCGCGCTGCTTTATGTTACGGGAAATGTGGATTTTGCAGTTCCGTTTGGGGAGCGCAAAACAGGGTATTCCCCGAAGGCGTTTTCGGGGGACTGCCATTATGTTTATGCGCGTATCGCATCACCACAGGAGATTTACGCATACCGCAATCAGGCGCTCAATGTGTATGACAACCATGAAAATACCAATTCCTATCCACATGCGTCCGCCAATGTGGAGACAAGAAACGAAGCTGTTTTTGCGGCGCGCAACGCGATTGACGGCGTTTGTACAAACAGCTCGCATGGGCAGTGGCCCTACACGTCGTGGGGAATTAACCGCAATCCTGACGCGGTATTCAAACTGGAGTTTGGTCACTCTGTAGAGATTGACAAGGCAGTAATTTATCTGCGTGCTGATTTTCCGCACGACAACTGGTGGAAGGAAATCACGATTGCGTTTTCGGACGGCAGTACGCTTACGGCGCCGCTTGAAAAACGCGCCGACGGGCAGGAAGTCTGCTTTGAAAAGCGTGTTGTCACATGGCTTGAATTAAGGAATCTGATAAAGGCGGAGCAGGAGTCGCCGTTTCCTGCGCTGACGCAGATTGCAGTTTATGGAACGGTTGTTAACAGTTGAATTCAGGACTTTGCACTGCGCTGCAAAGTCCGTGAATTAACGTAGTGGCTGAGATGCATCAAGCCACCACGAAAGTGGTAAAAAAATCATTTTATGATTTTTGCATGGCTTGATGCCTGTAACAGGAAGCCAAAGGCTAAACTGTTACTACGGTTGTGCAGGACTGACGGGAGGGAATGCGATGCTGCAGCTTGGGAAACAGGAAACCGCGTATCTTGCGGCATTTTGGAAGGAGATTGAACAGGAGGGAGCGCTTTTAAGGGAACGTGCGCTCCCTCCTCTTTTGGAGGAGGATTTTTTCCTTTTTGAGAAAACGGGAAAACGGCTTGTTTATGAGAATGTTTATTTTGCGCGCAGAAAATTTCTGACCGTGTTTGGCATCCTCGCGGAGTTTGGGAAACGGGACGAGGATTTCGCTAAGCTTGAGGAAGTCATCATTGAAGTATGCGGGGAACGGTTTTGGGCGCTTCCTGCACACGTTGATTTTGCGCATTTGGACGAAACGACAATTGATTTGTTTGCCGCGGAAACGGCGCAGACGCTGGCAGAGCTGCTTGTGTTTTTGGGAGAGCGGTTAAGTCCTTTTGTTGCGGCGCTTGCAAAACAGGAGATTACGCGCCGGGTGCTTGCGCCGTTTTGTGAGTCAGCGGTTCCATACAGTTGGTGGGAAACCGACCGCTGCAACTGGTCCGCGGTGTGCGCAGGTTCGATTGGTATGGCGGCGATTTATATGGACCGTATGGGTGCGCTCAAGCCTGCGTGGAAGGAGCTTTGTATCAAACGTGCGTGCGATGCGCTTGGCTGTTATCTTGACGGCATGGAGGAGGACGGCGCGTGTACGGAAGGGCTTGGCTATTTTTCGTACGGAATGAGCTACTATACGGCGTTTGCCGAGCTTTTATATGAGGAGACAGGGAAAAGCATCAATTTAATGGACCATCCGAAATGTGCGCGCATTGCCGCCTTTCAGGAAATGTGCTATTTCGGGCAGGGCGTGTCGCTGAGCTTTTCGGATGGGAGTGACACGGAGCGTTTTTTGCCGGGACTGACGGCATATCTGTCACACTGTTTTGCCAAAATCAAAACACCGCCTTTTACGGCGGCGCGGCGGTTTTGTGACGACGCCTGTTACCGATGGCTGCCAAATGAACGCAATATCCGGTGGCTTTTGGCGTACGGCGCGGTGGCGTGTGTCGAGACGGATTTTTCGTCCTGCGATCTGCTCCCTGCGGCTCAATGGCTGATTTGCAAAAATAAACAGGGAACCGGTTTTGCCGCAAAGGGCGGTCACAATGACGAACCCCACAACCACAATGACGTGGGACATTTTATC
>CAMWNY010000433.1 GCA_947175775.1 uncultured Lachnospiraceae bacterium
AAGGAACGGGATTTTGTCAAAACAAACTATAATGATATTAAACGTGTTTTCTCAATATGGGTATGTATGAACATGGATGAGAACAGCATGGATTATGTGCATCTGACGGACGACAAGCTGTTAGGCACTCATCAGTGGAAAGGCGGGCTTGACCTGTTGAATATCGTTCTGATAGGCATATCAGATGAGATTCCTGAGCACGATGATAAGTATGAGTTGCACCGTCTGCTGAGTACGCTGTTTTCTATGGAATTGACTGCCGCAGAAAAATTAGGGATTATTGAAATCGAGTACAGTATTCCGATAGACGATAAGTTGAGAAAGGATGTGAGTGCCATGTGTAATCTTTCACAGGGAATCAGGGAAAAAGGCAGGGCAGAAGAAGGAGACAGAATCATTTTGAATATGCACAGGAAAGGTTATACTCCTGAACAGATAGCTGATATTGTGGAAAAGACAATTGAGGAAGTAGAGGCTGTCATCAGGAAAAGAGAGCCTGTACTGGCGTAACAGAAGCAACTTTATAACGCAAGCAGAAAAGCAGTGGATTTGTTTTTATAAAAACAGTTCACTGCTTTTTTCTGTTTTTCAAGAGGAAAGGTAGTCATTTTTTCCGTCCCTTGCGGGATAGTCTTGCTTCTGATTTATAACGTCCTGAGCATTGAAACAATGCATGCCTCGTCTGTATTTCCCCACTGGACAGTGTTTCCGTATCTTTCCTGTGATGGGCGCGAATATCACTAATGACAGCTTCCAAATCATTCTGTATGATGTTCAGAAAATAATCATCATCTTCTATATGGGAAACATCTAACAGCCTCATGTAATAATCATCATTGTCTGGATGAAACTGTTCAGACAGCTGTTGCCTAACAGCGTCCAGTGCTGAGTTTATGGTTTGTATCTGAAGGTTGATAAGACCGTCAATATAAATCTCCAAATCAGTCATCAGTTAACAGTATCGTATGTTTTTATTGTGTTCAACACATCAGTATGCTATAATTGTGTCCAAGAAAAGAATGACATATCATGTCGGACAGATATGCGGGAAAAGGTTACAAACGGTCCGCACGGATGAAGCAGATATAACAGTATATGTGGTAATAATAGGGTATCAGGGACGGAGTGTGTGAGATAAGCGCCAAATGATTTACAATACGTCATTTGGCGCTTTCTTCAATAGATGATAGATCCCTTTCTTAAAATAAAATGATAACAGTTGAGTACAACTTAGATGAGGGGCGATATGAAAAAAATATCCTGTATTCTAATAATGGTTTTGTGTATTACGGCACAAGGCTGTGAAAAATCTGACAATCAGGAGACTGTAAAAAATTGTACGGAATATTTTAGTGAGGCAGAAACAGTCTGTATGCAAACAGATACGTCTTTCAAGGAGTTGGAAAATTTAGATTTTCAACAGCAAATAGCCGATTACAGAATGCGTTTTATAGAATTGTATTCAACAAGCGCATTAAATGATTCGAATTTGCAGATGAAAATAGAGACATTTGAGGCGGCGCTTAACGACAGCGGAGATATGGCAACAGTGGTAAAATATTCGGATAATAACAATCGCTGCCTGCGCTATCGGGTGGAGATGTATGGTGAAACAAGGAACGTGGTAATCAATTATTACTTTTGTGATGACTTTGCATGGATTAGTAAGCAGACCGAATATTACAGCAGTTGGACCTTAACGCCAGGTTGGGACGATGTTTTATATAGCGAACTCGCGGAATGGATTGTTTGCGAAGATAAGGCGTATTCTTTTACTGCCAACAACCGAATTACCGAAATCGGAAACGAACAGTTAGAGCAGGAAGTGCCTGCGGTTTCTGAGATTGCGCGTTATTGCGTAAAATAAACAAGGAGCAAAATGGTTATTATTAAGAACTATAAAAAACAACATCATGACGATTTGCTGCAATTTTTGGAGGTTTGTCTGCCGCAGTCGGGCAGACGGTTTGAATTAGACGGACGTCATAAGATGTATAATAAAATAGAAGAATATTTTGAGTTTTTTTGGTGTCTGTTTGATGAGGAACATATCATCGGTACGGTTGCTTTGAAAAGGCTTAGTGATGAGGGCTGTGAGCTGAAAGCATTGTATCTTTTGCAGCAGTATCACAAGAACGGATTGGGGTATCGGCTGCTGAAAACTGCGATAGAAAAGGCACGGCAGGATGGTTATAAAAAAATGTATTTGGATACGTTATCGACAAGCAAAAATGCGATTGCCCTGTATGAGAAGGCAGGTTTTGTGAGGACACAGCGGTATAACGCGAATTATGCGGCAGATGTATTTATGGTATTGAGGCTGGATTGTCTACCATAATATAAGTTGAAAAACGAATACTTGTTCGTCACTATAGGAGGTGAGACGCGCATGCGGTATGTTCGAGGTAATAACTCGGTGCAGTTGTAATCTGATAACGGATTGCACCGAGGTTCTGAAAAGTTCCGTTATCAGAAAGCTGCACCGAATCGTAGAAATGATAAATTATAAAATACGAAAAGGAGCAGATATAATATGGATAAAAAAGAACTGTTAAAAAAATGGATGCAGGAAGAAGAAATCGCGCATATTCACGGTTGGGACTTTTCTCATATAAATGGAAAATATGACGAGCAAACCGACTTGCCGTGGGATTACCGGAAGATAGTCGGGCAGTACTTGCAACCGGAAAAAAAGCTGCTTGACATTGATACAGGCGGCGGAGAATTTCTGTTGTCTCTCAACCACCC
>CAMWNY010000434.1 GCA_947175775.1 uncultured Lachnospiraceae bacterium
CTTTTGGACAAAGCGACCATTTCCTACACCGCTGCGCTGCCTGAGATACCGGCAAGCGATGACGGAGTGCTTTACCTGTTTGAAATGCAGCCGTATGAGTATGCGGTCGCACCTGCGGCAGTACCGGTGGCATCGGCGCCCGCGTCGCTCACGCCTGCGTTTACACTGCCTTACACGAATGCCAGACTTTACACAAAGCTTGGGCTTGCGGTAAAATCCGGCGGGCAAAATGTCCTCATAGCAAACCCGCAGTACATAGCAAATCCGGAAGTGCTTGCCACGCACACCAAGCCAAGGCAGAACAGACCGCTGAAGTCCGAGCAGGGCAAGGAGTTCTGCAATCTGTACATGTCGGAAAACACGGCGGGAGTGATTGCGGGCAGATATACAACCGCGCAGGTTATGAACAACGGTACCAATCAGGCAATTACGAACCCGTATGCGCGGGCAGCCATTCTGCCGACGGATACGCGTCCGGTAACGCCGCGGCACTATATGCTCAACGCATCCGAGCCTGCGGGAATCACGGCAATTGCATCCGAGCTTTCCAGGGTTGCGGCGAATTCCACCGTTGAGAACTTTATTATAGGAAATGAAGTGAATGTCCGCACATGGAATTATATGATATGGACAGACTGGGACAGCTACATCAGGGAGTATGCACAGACCTTCCGCGTGGCTTACAATGCGGTTAAGAGCCAGAATGCAAACGCGAGGGTGTTTGTCTGCATCGACCAGAACTGGGACAGGAACCGTCCGGCGGGACATGCGGAATACTATGAGTTTATAGACGGAAAAGACTTCCTTGCCGGTTTTAACGCACTGATTGCAGGCGAGGGGAATATCGACTGGGGCGTTGCGCAGCATCCGTATCCGGTTCCGCTCACGTACGCAAAATTCTGGGACATGTCGGGATGTCCGAACGGCGGTTACATGGCAGCGCAGGTGTCATCCGGCAAAATGATGACATTCCAGAATCTGTCACTTTTGACAAACTATCTGCAGTCGCCGGAAATGTTAAGCCCCTCCGGTGCGGTCAGACATGTTATCCTAAGCGAAATCGGGCTGACAAACGCGCAGGGAACCGAAGTGCAGGCGGCAGCGCTTTACGCGTCCTACGTGGCGGCAAAGTCGAATCCTTATGTGGACGAGATTATCTACCTGCTGACATTCAGCGAACCGCAGGTGGATACCAGACTTACAGGACAGTCACAGCTGGTGTACAGCAGTCTCGGGACGCCCGCTGAAGCCACCTATGACGCGTGGGCAAAAGCATATATAGGCATCGGTGACTGGGCACAGGTAATCAAATAAAAAATAAGGCTGCCGGAGCAGCAATAGAAAAATGAGTGCAGGGATGCGCTCATTTTTTTATTGCCTTTTTTACATAATATGTTTATAATAATAAAAGTGCAGAAAGGAAAACGCCGTGAGTGATAAAAAAAACAACTATATAATAGAAAAAATAGAATCCAAGATAGACAAGAACAAACAGCAGAAAAGACAGGCGCTTCTGGAAAAGGCATTCGCGCTGTTCACCACCAAGGGAATCCAAAAGACATCCATATCCGACATCGTGGACAACGCCGGGGTCGCCAAGGGAACCTTTTACTTGTACTTTAAGGACAAGTATGATATCAGGAACAAACTGATCGCCCACAAGTCAGGCGAGGTGTTCCGGCGGGCGGATGCATGCCTGAAAGCGGCCGGAATTGTGGACTTGGAAGACAAAATAATCTTCCTGATTGACGATATCATGAATCAGTTTGTGCAGGACAAGACGCTGATGCGGTTTATCTCAAAGAACCTCAGCTGGGGCGTGTTCAAAAGCGTGCTCCTCGAGGCGGGGGATGACACAGAGGTTGATTTCTATGACATTTATCACTCCGTGTTTGACGGGGACAGCCGGTACGAAAATCCGGAGGTGATGGTGTTTATGATTATTGAGCTTGTCGGGTCGACATGCTACAGCGCCATACTATATAATGAACCGGTCGGAATCGAGGAGCTAAAGCCGTATATATTCCGCACCGTGAAAGGAATCATGAAAATGCACCGGACAGGGGGGACATAAAATAACTGAAACTTTCAGGGAAAGTATAAAGAAAATAAAAAAAAATCCGATAAAGATTATATACAGCAGGGAAGGAGGAGTCAGATATGCGTATAGATGCTTACAATCAGATTCAGCAAATTTATGGAAACAAGAAGATCGCAAAGGCTGAGGAAAAGAAGACAACAGGTACAAGCTTTAAGGATCAGCTTATGCTTTCAGCCACGGCACAGGACGCTTCCGTAGCAAAGAAGGCGCTTTCAGGAATACCTGATGTGCGTCAGGACCTCGTAAATTCCTTAAAGGGACGTATTGACAATAATACATATGAGGTGAATCCGGAGGATTTTGCCGGAAAACTTCTTGAGAAGTACAACGGACTATTTTAAGGGTGTTAAATAAGGGGAGATTTGACGCCGTGACATGACAGTGAGGTGAACAGGTGGCAAGCTTATTGGAGAACTTGATTGACGTGCTTGACTGCGAAAACACACAGTATGAGAAACTGCTGGAACTCGCTGAAAGCAAAACTCCCGCCATTGTATCGGGGGATATCGAAAGCCTGGGAAAAATCACGGAGGACGAACAGGAAATCGTAGGCAAAATCCAAGGAATGGAAAAGCAGAGAGATAAATTTCTGGCTGACATTGCCAACGTAGTTAACAGGGATGTTGAAACATTGAA
>CAMWNY010000435.1 GCA_947175775.1 uncultured Lachnospiraceae bacterium
TGTGCATCCTGTGCATAGAGACTAGAGCGGGATTAAATTGGTATGTTTATTGAAATTTGCCGGTGGGAACTGGACTGAAAAATGGGATTAAGAATGGAGGATTAAAATGAAGTATATTAAAGACTATAAGGACGGAGACAGAGTGTTTGACATTTATTTTTGCAAGTTCAAAAGCTCTGCGGTGACAAAGAACGGAAAGAGCTATGACAACGTGATTATACAGGACAAGACGGGAACTCTCGACGCGAAGATATGGGACCCGAATAATGCCGGAATTGCCGATTTTGACGCAATGGATTATATTGAAGTCTACGGTGAGGTCACAAGTTTTAACGGGGCGCTTCAAGTCAATGTAAAACGTGTGCGCAAATGTGCCGAGGGCGAATACGACGAGCGGGAATATATGCCCGTAAGTAAAAAAGACTTAGATGAAATGTATGCACAGCTTTTGCAGCTTATTAATAGTGTCCAAAATACATATTTGAAAACGCTGCTTCGGAAGTTTTTTGCAGATGACGAAGCCTTTGCAGGACGTTTTAAGAAAGCTTCGGCTGCAAAATCCGTTCATCACGGTTTTATTGGCGGACTTTTAGAGCACACACTTGGAGTCGCGAAACTATGCGATTACTATTGCACCGCGTATCCTGTTTTAAAACGAGATTTGCTGCTGACCGCAGCGATTTGCCACGACATAGGAAAAGTGCGGGAGATTAGTGCATTTCCTGTGAACGATTATACTGATGAGGGTCAGTTTTTGGGACATATCGTTATCGGTTCTGAAATGATAGGCGAAAAGATACGTGAAATTGCGGGATTTCCTTCCATGCTCGAAATGGAACTCAAGCACTGTATCCTTTCACACCATGGAGAATATGAGTTCGGATCCCCGAAAAAGCCTGCAATTATAGAGGCTGTCGCACTGACTTATGCGGATAACACGGACGCAAAAATGGAAACCTTTACAGAGCTGCTTGATTCCACGCAGGAAACAGGATGGCTTGGATTTAACAGGCTGTTTGAGTCGAATCTTAGAAAAAGCAGTGAGGATTAACATAGTTTATTGATTCCCGCGAGCAATGAGCCAGGCGGCTGTAAAAGTAAGGAACTGCTTTTGCAGACATTTGGCGAATGCCGCGAGGGTCACATACCCCGCAGCTCTGCTGCGTTGCAAGTTTGACGTCTCGTCAGCTTGTTGCGGGGGTGTTGCCTTTGTATACAGATATTGACAAGTGGGAGGTTCAAGTGGAGTATAAAAAAGATGATTTAATAACATTGGTTATTGATGATATGGGGATTGATGGTGAAGGCATCGGAAAAAAGGACGGCTTTGCCTTTTTTGTTAAGGATTCCGTAATTGGAGATAAAATAGAAGCAAAAATCATGAAAGTGAAAAAAGGGTATGCATATGCAAGGCTGATGCGTATTATTGCACCTTCATCGGAACGAACAGACCCGATATGCCAATTTTACAAACAGTGTGGGGGCTGTCAAATACAAGCGCTGAATTATGAAAAGCAGCTGGCATTTAAAATGAATAAAGTTATGAATAATATGCAGCGTATCGGGGGATTTTCGCAAGAAACGCTTGAAAAAATAATGGAACCTGTTATAGGGATGAATTCTTTGGGACAAACGCCATATCACTATCGAAATAAGGCACAATTTCCAATAGGAACAGATAAGAATGGTGAAATTATCGCAGGATTTTACGCAACAAGAACACATGTTATTATTCCAAATACGGATTGTGCACTTGGTGTAGAAGAAAATAGGGAAATCCTTGAGACAATCATAAAATATATGAAAGAGAATAAGATTTCAGCGTATGATGAAGCAACAGGTTTGGGGTTGGTAAGACACATATTAATACGTAAAGGATTTGCTACGGGCGAATTGATGGTGTGTGTGGTTATTAACGGGGACAGAATTCCATTTCAGAATCAATTGGCAGATGTACTGTCAAAAATCAAAGGCATGACAAGCATATCAATAAACATGAATAAGAAACGAACCAATGTTATCATGGGACCGGAATGTTACGTGATTTGGGGTAAAGATTCAATAACTGATGTTATTAATGGGATTTGTTTTTCGATTTCACCTCTTTCTTTTTATCAGATTAACCCAATTCAAACGGAAAAACTTTATAATGCAGCATTGGAATATGCAGGTCTTACAGGAAAAGAGACGGTTTGTGATTTATATTGCGGTATCGGAACGATAAGCCTCTTTATGGCACAAAAAGCAAAAAAGGTTTATGGCATTGAAATTGTTGCGCAGGCAGTGCAGGATGCCAAGAAAAATGCGGAACGAAATCATATTGAAAATGTTGCGTTTTATGAGGGTAAGGCAGAAGTACTTCTTCCCCAATTATATGAGGAGAAAGGGCTTTATGCAGATGTTATCTGTGTCGATCCGCCTCGAAAAGGGTGTGACGAGGAATGCCTTTCCACGATGGTAAAAATGGCGCCTAAAAGAATTGTATATGTGAGCTGCGACAGCGCAACGCTGGCGCGGGATGTGAAATATCTATGTGCAAATGGGTATGAATTAAAACGGATTTGTCCGGTGGATATGTTTCCGCAGACGGTGCATGTGGAGACGGTGGTAATGATGCAGTATTGTGGAAAAGGGAAGAATTAGGCGGTATAAATTACAAGATGTTGGCGGTTAAAGCCAAGCAAGTTTGGGCAAAAATTGGACTGAAAAATGACCAGTTTTTGCTTTGTTTAGTG
>CAMWNY010000436.1 GCA_947175775.1 uncultured Lachnospiraceae bacterium
CATCGTTTGTCTTGGTAGCAACTTCCTTGACAAGCTGTGCACCCATGTTCTCAAATGCGTCCTAAAGCTCAATCTCCTTTGCGATTGTCACACCGTCGTTTGTGATGAGCGGTGCGCCGAATGACTTGTCAAGAACAACGTTTCTTCCTTTGGGTCCGAGTGTCACGCTTACGGTATCCGCCAGTTTGTTTACGCCTGCCTCTAATGTCTTGCGAGCCTCTGCTCCATATTTTATTTCCTTTGCCATGATGATTTATCCTCCAAAATCTAAATTTTTTCATCCATCTTTCATATTTCATGCAGAAAACGCCGTCTTTTGCGTTCTCTTAATCATTCAGAAAATCTGAGATTTTCTGAATGATTTGATTACTGAAGCACTGCTAAAATATCGTTCTGCTTTACAATAATGTACTCCTCATCGTCAATCTTAACTTCCGTTCCGGAATATTTTGAGTAAATTACGTTGTCGCCGGCCTTCACTTCCATTTTTATTTCCTTGCCGTCTACAACGCCGCCCGGTCCTACTGCAATCACTTCTGCCTGCTGCGGCTTCTCTTTGCTCTGTCCCGGTAAAACAATGCCGGACTTTGTGGTCTCCTCAGCGATTAACTGCTTTAATACAACTCTGTCTCCTAATGGTACTAACTTCATGTTAAAATGCCTCCTTAAAAATAATTTATGATCATTTTTTCCTGTTCTTCGTGATTAGCACTCCTTGTTATCGAGTGCTAACAGAACATATCATAATTTTTTACAAACCGATGTGCAAGCGCATTCAGATGCCATTTTCTTCCATTATCTCATATTTTCTTTTTTTTACTCGTATTTTCTCACGTTTTTAGAATTTAGTTTACTTAATAATTATTTTATATTTTTATTTTTTGTTTATACCTTTCTCGATTTTTTCGCGGTAGCCGGGCGCATTTTTGATTGCAAACTTGTTCTCAAACATTGCGTACTCCGCATCGGAAAGCGCATCCCGATAGCTTTGCTCTACATTGATATGTATCACGCAGCCTACGGCAATACTCGGCACAAGCTTCTCATCTTCAAAACACTCACATGCCTCCTGTATGCTGTCACAGTAGCGTTTCGCCTCGTCCTCCTCGACCAATGGCAAAAGTACATGAAACACATCGCCTTCAATCCTTCCGATTACCGCGTCATCAAAACCTGCTTCTTCGGCTTTCTCCCGCAGGATATTCGCCACCGTCAGCACAAGACGGTCACTCTCCTCCTCGCCGTATTGGCTGTCGAAAAATTTCCAGTCATTAATGTTTACACAAATAACTGCCGTCGGAACAATCTCCCGCTCCGCAAGCTGGCGCATCCGGCTGATAAAATAATTTCTGTTGAGCAGCCCTGTCAGCGGATCGTTGTGTTCGGAATACTTCGCCTGATATGCGTCTTTTTCCACCTGCTGCTCCAGTTCATCAATATACACTGCCTGCTCGCTTGCCATATAAGACTTCCCGCTAAAGCCCTCCAATGTTTTAATATATGCACCTAACAGCGCGTTTACCGCTTCCTTCTGATTTTGTGCCACATTTTCATCTTTTACATAAATATGGCAGACCGTCCGCTCCATTACCCTGATTTTATTGCCGGGGTTGTTTTTTACATCGGGCACAAAGCCGTCAAAGGTTCCATGCGTCATAATAACCGCCCCATGCCGGTCCGTCATCAACGTATCCAATCCAAACATCGTATGCAGACGTTCCAAAAATGTGTCTGCTGCTTCCAAATCAAACAAATCCTTTGGAAAATAATTCTTGCTGTTCTGACTTACCCTTTGGGCAAATGCCGTTTTCTTCCCGTTCATTGTCATCCTCCATTCTCACTTCACATATGTTATGTCCAGTATACTGTTTTATCCCAAAATTGTCCATATGCATTCATCATTCATCATTCCTTACTCTTCGCGCAAACCATTTGTGAAAAACTTATCAATCACCTCTGCAATTCCGTCATGGTCATTGTCATGTTCCGTAATATAGTCCGCGCATTCTTTTAACCGAGGCGTTGCATTTGCCATTGCGACGCCGATGCCTGCCGCCTCAATCATGGAAATGTCATTCTCCTCGTCCCCCACTGCAACCGCGTTCTTTTCAAGGATATTTAACGCTCTGCACAAATTGACCAGTGCATTTCCTTTGCCCGCATTTTTATTGAAGAATTCAAGGTAATAATTATTGGAAAACGCACACGTAAGCTTTGCCCCAAGTGCAGACGCCTCAATCTCTTTGCGAAACGCCTCAAGATGCTCTCTGCTGTTTAAATCAATCGTAAGAACCTTAAACGGCTCCTTGGAAAGCTCGGTTTCCAAATGGTTTCCGACCACGTACGGCATATGGATAAACTGTGTATAATAACGGATCGCCTCATCATCAGCAATGCTGACAACATGCGTGTCCGCATATGTCTGAATGTGAATGCCACGCTCATGCGCCCTGTCAAAAAGCTCCTGTGCCGCATCAATCGAAACGGAATGCTGCGCAATGGTTTTATCCGCAAGACAGTCATAGAGCACCGCGCCGTTGTATGCCGTAGCGTAAATTCCGCCCGCCGTATCACCGCCCGTCTTGTGCATCTGCAAAACCGCATCCTTGATGTCAAGCGTCTCCAACACCTCCAAAATGCTCTTCACCGGTCTGCCGCTTGCAAGCACGAGACTGCCGCCGTTTTGAATCAGTTCAAGCAGTTTTGCGCGCATTGATTCCGAAACAGTTTTCTG
>CAMWNY010000437.1 GCA_947175775.1 uncultured Lachnospiraceae bacterium
ATTTGCAACAGTATCTGCAAGCCGTCGTTCCTTCTCAAAAGGCTCGGGCGCCTCCGGTTTTTTCTCTTCCTTTTTTTTGCTTTTTTTATCCGGTCCCAAGGTTGCCTGCGGGATCATTTCCTGCTGTGACAAAAATTCGGAAATATTGTCCGCAATCAGCTTATAGATGCTGTTTTGATTGGAAAAGCGCACTTCCATTTTGGTCGGATGGACATTTACGTCGACACTCTCCGGCGGCACCGTGATGTGCACGACGCAGAACGGATACCGGTGCTGCATCATATAGGGCTGATACCCTTCCTCAATTGCCTTTGACAGGATTTTACTTTTGACATAGCGTCTGTTAACAAAATAATTTTCAAAATTTCTGTTTGCACGGTTGAGCGCTGTTTTTCCCAAAAACCCCTCAATCACGATATTTTCGTCAACTGCCTGAAACGCCATCAATTCCTTTGCAATATCCCTGCCGAAAATGCGGTAGATAATGGCATGCAGGTCGCCGTCTCCGTTTGTATAAAATTTGGTCTGTCCGTTCAGCACATACTTAAACGAAATTTCCGGTCTTGAGAGTGCCATATGTTCCAGCAAATCCGTGATATAGCTTGCCTCTGTCATGGCTGTTTTCAGGAATTTGCGTCTGACCGGCGTGTTGAAGAACAGGTTTCGTACAATAAAGGTGGTGCCGTCCGGTGCGCCGACTTCCTCAAATGCCGTTTCGCGTGCACCCTCAAGGCAAAGCCGGGTTCCTGTAATCGCATCCTTCGTCTTTGTAATCAGCTCCACCTTGGCGACTGCGGCAATGCTTGAGAGCGCTTCCCCACGAAAGCCCATGCTGTTTAAACACATCAGGTCTGCCACGGAGCTGATTTTACTTGTCGCATGACGCATAAAGGCATTGCGTACCTGCGTATGTTCGATGCCGTCACCGTCATCCGTCACGCGGATAAACTCGATACCGCCCTCTTTAATTTCCACCGTAACGGCATGCGCTCCGGCGTCCATCGCATTTTCCACCAGCTCCTTTACGACGCTTGCAGGACGCTCCACAACCTCTCCTGCGGCTATTTTATCGATTGTCGCATCATCAAGTACATGAATTTCTGCCATGCATACATTCCTTTCATCATTTATCTGTTTTTTACCATCTGTTTTTTATCTTACTTTGCAGCCTGTAAAGCGTATTCATCGCGTCAAGCGGCGTGAGGTTAAACACGTCAATCTCCTTTAGCTCATTTAATATATCCGCATCGCTCACCGTATCCAACAGCGACATCTGACCAATATCCACATCATCATAATGCTTTACTTTTTTGCGTTCGCCCTTTGTATCCACGGCGATTTCCTGAACCTTGTTCGTAATATCGTTATCACTTAACTGCTCCGCGATTTCCTTCGCACGGTCAATCACCATATCCGGCACGCCTGCAAGCTTTGCAACCTGAATACCATAGCTGCGGTCGGCGCCTCCTTTTACAATCTTTCGCAAAAACACAATGTCGTCGCCCTTTTCTTTTACGGCGATACAATAATTGTTGACATTGTTAATCTTGCCCTCCAATTCCGTCAGTTCATGGTAATGCGTGGCAAAAAGCGTCTTTGCGCCGAGAAGCTTTTTGTTGCTGATATGCTCAATCACTGCCCACGCAATGCTCAGCCCGTCAAAGGTCGATGTCCCCCTGCCGATTTCATCAAGCACCAAAAGACTTTTTGCAGTGGCATTTCTTAAAATATTGGAAACCTCATTCATTTCCACCATAAAGGTACTTTGTCCGCTTGCCAAATCGTCCGACGCGCCGACACGCGTAAAAATCCGGTCAACAATGCCAATATCCGCGCTTTTTGCAGGCACAAAGCTGCCAAGCTGCGCCATCAGCACAATCAATGCCGACTGCCGCATATAGGTCGACTTTCCTGCCATATTGGGTCCCGTGATAACGGCGATGCAGTGATTTCCGTTATTTAAATACGTATCGTTTGCCACAAACATATCGTGGTCTATCATTTTTTCCACAACGGGATGCCTGCCGTCCTTAATGTCAATAATGCCTTTGTCATTTAAAGCCGGTCTGATATAATGATTCTGTTCGGCAACCAGTGAAAGCGATGCAAAGACATCAAGACGCCCTACGGCTTTTGCAGTCTTTTGAATGCGCTCCAGCTGTCCGGCAATATCGTCCCGGATTTTACAGAACATGTCATATTCCAACGTGTTGAGCTTGTCCTCCGCGTTGAGAATGGTATCTTCCAGCTCCTTGAGCTTCGGCGTTGTATAGCGCTCGGCATTGACAAGCGTCTGTTTGCGCACGTAATCGTCAGGAACCATGTTTTTAAACGAATTGGTGACCTCAAAATAATAGCCGAATACTTTGTTATATTTGATTTTAAGGTTTTTAATTCCCGTCCGCTCGCGGTCTTCCTCCTCAAGCTGCGCAAGCCAGTTTTTCCCGTCCGTCTTTGCCTTGCGCAAATGGTCAATATCCGCGTCAAAACCGTCCCGGATAATGCCTCCCTCTCGGATTAAAAGCGGCGGTTCTTCACAAATAGAACGTTTAATCAGCGAAAACAAATCTTCAAGCGAATCAATCTGCGCATCAATTTCCTGCAGCAGCTTTGCATCAAATTCCTTTAAAACCGTCTTGATATGCGGAAGCATCTCCATCGAATTGGCAAAAGAGATTAGGTCGCGGGGATTGGCGGTTTTGTAGCTGACCTTGCCCAAAAGCCGTTCCATAT
>CAMWNY010000438.1 GCA_947175775.1 uncultured Lachnospiraceae bacterium
TTTTTAAGTAAGGAGTGCATTTTATTTAGTATGAAAAATAACAAGGAATACATCAAATGGGGACTCACTGCCTTTTTTGTCGTTTTAGGGGGAATTATCAGTTATTATATTATATTTCATTTAGATAATCTGACGGAGCGTATTACAAAGCTTTTTGTCATTTTGATGCCGATTATTGATGGTATCATACTCGGATACTTAATGACGCCTATTGTAAATGCAATCGAACGGCGCATTGTAAAACCGGTTTTTAAAAAGCTGAATATCAACCATAAAAAATCGCAGAGAAGAACGATTTCGATTGTGATAACATTATTTTTGGTGATTTCGGTAATATATTCTTTTTTCTCTGTCGTAATTCCGCAGATTGGAAACAGTATCAATACCATTATAGATCAGTTCCCGAGTTATGTAGATACGTTTACCATATGGATTTCACAGGTGCTTGAGGATAATCCCGTAATCGAAAAGCAAGTGACAGACCTTGTAAATACGTACTTTTCGGATATTGAAGTGTTTATTAATTCAAAGCTGATGCCGCAGCTCAACAGCCTGATTATGACAATTTCCATGAGCGTTGTTTCTATATTAAAAGAATTTTGGAATTTAATTATTGGATTTATTATTTCTATATATATTTTATCCAGCAAAGAAATCTTTGCGGCACAGGCAAAAAAAATTGCGTACGCATTTTTATCAACAGAAACGGCAAACCGAATGATTAGCAATGTTCGGTTTGCAAACAAGACATTTGGCGGATTTTTTGTAGGCAAAATTATGGATTCCATCATTATCGGTTTAATTTGTTTCATTGGAACAAGCCTTCTTGGAACGCCATTTTGCGTTTTGATTAGTGTTATTATCGGTGTAACAAATATTATTCCGTTTTTCGGACCGTTTTTGGGAGCAATTCCTTCCATTTTATTAATTCTCTTCATTAATCCATTACAGGCATTTTATTTCCTGATTTTTGTGATTATTCTTCAACAGGTTGACGGAAATATTATAGGTCCTAAGATTTTAGGCAGTTCAACGGGATTATCAAGCTTTTGGGTGATTTTTGCAATTACTTTATTTGGCGGTATTTGGGGAATATTCGGTATGATTGTCGGCGTGCCTATTTTCGCGGTATTATTTGCTTTTATGAAATCGCTGATAGAATTAAAATTGGAAAATAAAAAAATTCCGTCCGAAACAATGAAGTATTTAAGGCTGCTGTATATTGATACAGATACCCATGAGCTTGTTGGTTTTTCGGAAGATGCAAAAAAGCCGTTTGAAAAAATTGATAAAATTCTAATTAAAAATAAAGAACAAAACAAACCGCAGCTGTTTAACAATGAAGGAAACAATCATGGTATAAACAATGGAACAAACAGGGTAAATAATAATCGAACCAACAACAGAACGCGAAACAGACGGGGCAAAGATACGAACTAAATGGTTATATTATGGTATAAGGCAGTCTCTAAGCAAAATAAACAAAACGGGCTGCCTTGTATCTTCATACCACTAACTATTCGTTAAAGTATGCTTTTGCGAAAAGTAGCATTTCACTCTCACAAGGGGATTCCAATGGATTTTTATCCGATTTTTACCTAAGCAGAATCCGTCACAGAAAGCTGAAATATTTACGCCAGTATGCACTGTGTTTCCATATCTATAGCTGTTTGGTTTTAATATCATCAATAGCAATATACACCCCTTTTATGGTAAGATTAAATGGTAAAGATTAAAATGATAAATTCAGGGAATGATAAGGCAGATGATTCCTTGATTTTAGCAAAGGAGGCAAAAAACATGGAAAACCGTCATATCTACATTGCAATTGACCTAAAATCCTTCTACGCCTCTGTCGAATGTGTCGAACGGCATCTTGACCCTATGGACACAAATCTTGTGGTTGCGGATGCTGCAAGGACAGAAAAGACCATCTGCCTTGCTGTCTCGCCGTCCTTAAAGTTACTCGGCATATCAGGACGTGCAAGACTGTTTGAGGTGGTTCAGAAGGTGAAGGAGGTCAATATCCTGCGAAAAAGCAAAGCCCCCTGTCATCAGTTTGCGGGCGAATCATGCTTTGCCACGGAGCTGATGTACCACCCTGAATTTTCACTGTCCTATATTATTGCCCCACCCCGTATGGCATACTATATCGAATACAGCACAAAAATTTATGAAATTTACCTCAAATACATTGCCCCCGAGGATATACATGTCTATTCCATTGATGAGGTATTCATGGACGTGACCGCATACTTGAAAACCTATTCCCTCTCCGCAAGGGAACTTGCCGCGAAAATCATTCAGGATGTCCTTACCCAAACGGACATTACTGCCGCTGCGGGCATCGGGACAAACCTGTATTTATGCAAGGTTGCGATGGATATTGTGGCAAAACACGTAAAACCCGACAAAAACGGTGTGCGGATAGCGGAACTTGATGAAATGAAATACAGGAAGCTTTTATGGGACCATAAGCCAGTCACGGATTTTTGGAGGGTTGGTCGCGGATATGCGAAAAAGCTTGCAGAGCACGGAATGTATACAATGGGCGACGTAGCAAGGTGCTCTATTGGAGATGACCAAAATTACTATAATGAAGACTTGCTTTACAAACTGTTTGGCATCAATGCGGAGCTTCTGATTGACCACGCATGGGGATGGGAGCCGACCACGATCTGTCGCATATACACAACTGACGCTGCCGACGATACTCCTTGT
>CAMWNY010000439.1 GCA_947175775.1 uncultured Lachnospiraceae bacterium
GGACGCCACCACGTTTTGCTAGCAAGGAAGTAGATGTACTTTGTCGTATCACCGTGGAACAAAATACCGTTTACCATACCGGTTGCCGACGGCGAAAGGAACAAACTGAAAATTGATGCAACTACTGCCCATGACATAAAGTGCGGCAAATATATGATTGTCTGCAAGGTCTTTTTTGCAAACAGATTTTTCATTTCATTTAAGAAGATTGATACCACAACCGCGGAAATATTTGTAATAATCAGCTTTATGATACTCAATTCCAAAGTGTTTTTAAATGCGGTCCAAAATGCCGGCGTTCCGAACATCTTTGCAAAATGGTCTAAACCGACAAATACTTTGGCTCCTACCGGCTTATAATCATAAAATGCATAGCGAACGCCGAGCATCGGCCAATAGTTCATAATCAGCATGAAAATTACTACGGGCAGGAACATGATATAGTATCCTCTGTTGTTCCATATGCGGAGTCCCAGAGGCTTATGACGAACTTCTACGCCGCCTGAGGTCATTACAACTTGTTTTTTTGCCATACCGTTCTCATCCTTTCTTCCTTTTCCAATGGAATTTTCCCCATAATCACTATGCGGCCGGATAGAACGGCCACGTGTTACTATGTTGGTATTTTTTAGAACAAGCGCCCTGCCATATGCAGGTTCCCACACATGGCAGAGACACACTCATTCTCATAACTTTATTATCAGCCCAATATATTGAAAGCTGTTATAATTACTGATTTAACTCAGCAAGACACTGGTCAATAATAGAACCAACCGTATTTACATATTCCTGCATAGCCGCTTCAATGTCGCCGCCTTCTACAACAACCTTTGTGATTACAGCAAGCTTCGCATCAAAAATGGTACCTGTCTCATTTGTAAAGGTCTCTGACATAGGAGCCGCAGGAGCGTCTACACAGTTCTCCGTGAAGAACTTGTTACCCTCTGCTGCAAGCTCTGTCTGAGCAGCAAAACCATTTGTAAGCTCACAGATTACAAGAGCGGGATCAATAAGGTTCTTCTTCCATACAGAGTTCGGGTCATTCGGAGACGGCTTTAAGTGGAACTCGCCATCAGGGTAAGAGTACTTCTTCTCCTGATCCGTACCCGGATTGGTTGTAAACTCTTCTGCTGCTGTCGACCAGTGAACGCCCTCTGCACCATAGGTCCAAAGTGTCTGAACAACATCGCCGTCCATCATTGTCTCAATTAATGCGTCAAATACTGCCTGGTTACGAACCGGATCTCCGGAATCAATGATAACCCATACAGGAGCTTCTCTGTTAAGGTAAGCGCCAACTTCCGCAATAGGAGGAAGCTGAACAAGATTTTCATCTACCTCATTCTTGATGAAGTTATCTGTCAATGTCTGATACCATGTACCTGCCCAGTATGTGAATACACCTGATGAACCGGTCTGGTTATTTGAGAACCATTTCTCACGTGCTGTCTTTGTCTGTGCCGTCAGTGTCTCAGGATCGATACATCCGTCAACATATGCCTGACGAAGTCTTTCAAGCGCTGCTTTTGTCTCCTCTGTCTGGAAACCGTCATACCATACGCCGTCATCGCCCTGAATGAGAGACGGATATGCATCCTGCCAAAACTCCGGCAGATAGTTGATGTAAGGAGCCTCGTTGCCAATGAATCCGGCTGCTACAACACCATATGTATCGCCTGTTGTTCCGTTTCCGTCAGGATCCTGATCATGGAATGCCTTAAGCATTGCATAGTAATCATCATATGTCTTGATATCATCAATGCTCATTCCCACTGCGTCAAGCCATGCCTGTTTTACATAAGTAACGCATCCGTTACCATACGCATAAGCAAATCCGTATAAATGCCCCTCGGAATCCTTTAAGTTCTCATTGATTGTCGGAAGAATCATTCTTTCCTGGAAATCAGCGTTTTCATATGCATCTGCCATATCCCAAAGGATACCTGTCGGTGCGTACTGCTTAAACATATCCGCTGACATAATCATGGCATCCGGATACTCCTGGCTTGCGAAAAGACGTCCAACTGCGTCTGTATAGCCTGAGTGATCCATCTGCTGGATTGTCAAAGGAATACCGACTGCTTCCTCCCACTGCTGCTTGAATTCAGCCTGTCCGTTGTCAAGAGAAGCTGTAACCGTACCGTTTACTACGATATTAAGACCCGTATCTCCGAGAACTTCATGATAGTCGACATCTCCTGTAGCTGCTGCGTCACCGCCGTTATTGCTGTCTGCCGCTGCATTGCCGCTGTTGCTGTCTGCTGCCGCATTGCCGTTGTTGTTGCTGTCTGCTGCAGGCTGGTTCGAATCTGAACCGGAATTGCCGCAGGCTGCCAGTGAAACAACCATAGCAGATGCTAAAAGTAAAGATAGTGCTTTCTTTTTCATTGCTTTTTCATTCCTCCCTAAATATTAAAATGATAAAATAAGTTTCAGACAAGGTTACATGCCTGTTCTTTTAGATTTGAAGGACATAGCCTGTGTCTATTTTAGATTTTACCATTGTAAACGCTTTCATGCAAGCAAGAAATTTTAGAAATCATGCCGCTCAGGGGAGGTTTTTTCGAAAAAGTATTGATTTTTCGGCATTTCTCGCAATTAATAAATTCTAAATTTTTTTAATTTTTCTTAAAAACAATAAAAAGTTGCTAAAGTTTTCCGCAGTTTTTTCTAAAATTTTTATCGAATTTTGGTAGTAAGGCATGAAGTTACAT
>CAMWNY010000440.1 GCA_947175775.1 uncultured Lachnospiraceae bacterium
GTGTATTGTTAGGATTGGGCGTGGCGTTAATTGCGGCGCATCTAGCAAAAACTTCTATGGTGGAGAGTACGAAGACACAGTTAGCGATTGCATGTGAGGGGTATAGCGGGGATGTCAATGCGTTTAATGCGCAGGAGATTGACATTACAGTATTCGTTGGTGATACGCGTGCGGTCAGTTCCATTGACGGCGTTGTCGGAACGCAGGCGTCAGCCGAAGTTATAGCCAAAACCTTGCAGGGGCAGGAGATTTATTTCAGTACGAATGCAAATGTAAACGGACAGCCGTATTACGGATATTATATTCCGACGGCAAACGGTATGTTGTTTGCCGGCAAACCGCAGGCGGAGGTCAAACAGAGCATCAATGCTTTAATTGGAACGATTGTGGGATTTTCCGTAGTCGCAATGATTATTGTGGCGATTATCGCTTACATTGTTTCTGGAAGGATTGCGGCATTGATTATCAACGTCAGCCGGACGGTACATTATGTGGCGGAGGGTGACCTCACCTGTGAGGTGCAGGATATTAAAGGTCATGACGAAGTAATCGCCATGAATAATTCCGTCAAGGGAATGGTTATGAATTTGCGCGAGGTGCTTTCCAAAACGCTTGGCGTCAGCCGGGAGGTTTTAAATTCTTCGGAAGCACTGAGCGATACTTCGACATCGACTTTGCATGCGTGTGAGGAGATTGCCAGGGCGATTGAGGATGTGGCACAGAACAATACGGCGCAGGCGGGGATTGCGTCAGATGTTTCGACAGGCGTTGCCATTATGCAGGAAAAAACGGGGGATATTTCTGCAAGTGTCAGCGATATTGAAAGCTGCTCCGCAAGTTTGGTGGAAAATTGCAACGATATGCGGTTGAAAATTACGGCGACACAGAAGAACAGCGCGATGATGTCGGAGAGCGTTATTGGGATTAAGGAAAAAATTGATGAGACAAACAAGGTAATCGCAAAGATGTCTGAAATTCTTGCAGGAATCGAAGACATTGCATCACAGACAAAGCTGCTGTCCCTGAATGCTTCCATAGAGGCTGCAAGAGCGGGCGAGTTTGGAAAAGGGTTTAGCGTTGTTGCCGACAGTATCCGTACCTTGTCGGAAAATACAGGACAGGAACTTATCAGCATTAAGGATATTATTGCGAACATAACAAGCGACTTTAAGGAGTGCGCGGACAGCATTGACATTGCGGTAGAGAATAATAACGAGAGCGCCAGGAGCATTTCGGAGGTTATCAGCTCGTTCGAGGCGGTTGACTATGCAATTCAGGATACATCAAAACAGGTAGAGTTGATTAGCGTGGCAGTAGAGGAGACCAATAAGCAGTTGGTTGAGGTGGCACGTGAGATTACGACGCTGGGTGAGGCGTCTGAGAGCAATGCGGCGGCAAGCCAGCAGGTGAACGCTTCTGTTGAGGAGCTGACGGCTTTGATGGGCTCCGTAGACCAAAGCGCGGGGGATCTTTCCGAAGAGGCAAAGAGCCTGCAGGAGGCGCTCAAAATCTTTAAATTATAAAAAATGCTTGAAAGTGTCCGTTTTGTATGTTATCATATAATGAACGTTAGCGAGAAGAGCAAACATATTTGTTCGGCGAGCGGCGAATGGCGATTATAAGTCGCAGATTTATAATCTGTAAAACTGTAAAAAACAGGAATTTCATACGGTATTTTATGGAAATAAGGAGACAACGGCGTCACTGGCATATAGATGTTTTTTGTGATGCGTTTGTCAATCAAATCATGAAGCTTATCCGTCCCGGCGTACATCTGTATACCGGGACGTTCCTTGTCCTGTCGGAGGAGGAATGAAAAATGTATCGTGATATGACGATGAACGAGATTGGCGAAGAACACATTGGAACGACATTACAGGTTGCAGGGTGGGTGGAAAACATACGCGACCACGGCGGCGTGTCATTTATTGATTTGCGGGATATGTACGGTGTTTTGCAGGTGGTGATGCGTGACACAACGCTTCTGCGCGGTATTGTAAAGGAGATGTGCGTATCTGTTGAGGGATTGGTTGAAAAGAGAGACGCGGAAACCTACAATCCGAAAATACCGACGGGAACCATTGAACTTGAGGCAAAGAAGGTGACGGTTCTTGGAAAAGTGTATCAGCAGCTTCCGTTTGAGATTATGACTTCAAAGGAAACACGCGAGGAAGTGCGGTTAAAGTACCGCTATTTGGATTTGAGAAACGCAAAGGTGCGGGACAACATGATTTTCCGCTCACAGGTGATTGCTTTTTTGCGCCAAAAGATGACAGAGCTTGGATTTTTGGAAATTCAGACGCCGATTTTATGCGCGTCGTCGCCGGAGGGGGCAAGGGATTATATTGTGCCCTCGCGGAAATATAAAGGGAAATTTTATGCGCTTCCGCAGGCGCCGCAACAGTATAAACAGCTTTTGATGGTGTCGGGGTTTGACAAATATTTTCAGATTGCGCCGTGTTTTCGCGATGAGGATGCCCGTGCAGACCGATCTCCTGGAGAGTTTTATCAACTTGATTTTGAGATGAGTTTTGCCACACAAGAAGATGTATTTCGCATAGGGGAGGAAGTGTTATCTGCTACTTTTGAAAAGTTTGCGCCAAAAGGTTTTGTGGTGACACAGGCGCCTTATCCAATCATTAGTTATAAGCAGGCTATGTTAGAGTTTGGCACTGATAAGCCAGACTTACGCAATCCATTGCGCATTGTGGA
>CAMWNY010000441.1 GCA_947175775.1 uncultured Lachnospiraceae bacterium
TCTTGCAGCAATTTTTCTGGATTGTGTTCCAATTCTATTATCGCTTTTATCTCCACTTTAGCCTTATACGGAATATTGTTATTATTCTCAATAATCTTTTTTAAGACTTCCTTTACTGTTTTTTCATCTAAATTACCAGCCATTTACAAATACCCTCCTCATCACATTACAACCGACAAACCATAATGTATTCTTCTTCATTTTCGTCAATGACTTCAAAACCTACTTTCTGATACATACGAGCCGCATAATTTTCCTTTTGCACAGAAAGAGAGGTCTGCTTATAGCCTTTATTCTTTAAAAATTCAAGCATATCTCTCATAAGCGCTGTACCAATGCCCATATTTCTGTATTCCTCATACAGTGACATAGCAAATGAGGGTGTCTCATCATCAATATGCCCGTAATCATCCATAACACGTACCCATACTGCGCCTACAATCTTTTCTTTTACTTCCGCAACCAAACACCAATCGTCTGATTTTCCAAAATCAGCAATATATACCTGAAGTCCTGGCTGTTCAATAATAGCTTTTGGCGGCTTTTCCATTCCTACTGGAATAAAAATCGCTTCATACAGAAACTCAGATAATACGTAATATTCATTTTCTCTGATTTCTCTAATCCGATAATCCATACTTATATAACCTCAAAAAATCAAACAACAAAATTAGCGATACCATATATTAAATGACAAATTAGAAAAATGGAAATTGGCACAACTGCTATCATATTTTTTCTATCAATAGCAAAAAACATAAATGCCAAACACGGGGAAATTGTCAACCCCAATATAACACCTGTATTCACAACGCCTGCATAATAGCTTACCCAACTTGCAAAATATATTAAGCAACAAATTATCACAAAAATAATCAAAGGAGTAATATGGAATTTATGGTTCTTTATGTTTACAAAAATACACAAAGCTATAACCATCAAAATCTGACAAACAGAAGCTATGGTGTCAATCACTTCAGTAACCGATTCCGTCCTTAATACATCATTAGGTGCTGGAACAGCAAACCAAATAAAGTTAGGTATCATTATAATCAAAAACAATAACAGTCCATAAATATTGAAACCAAACTTATATTCTTTTAGCACCAAATTCACTCCTTTATTTCTGATTTTAACAAAGAATACATTTTCATATCAATCACCTTGCTATTCTTCACAGCATTGTTTCTCAATGTACCCTCATACTGAACCCCTGCTTTTTCAAGCACCCTGCAAGACGCTATATTATAAGCAAAAGGCTCTGCACAAATGTGCCATATTACTTTCGGAGTAAAACGGATCAACAGATACTTCTTCATCCATGCGGATATTTACCAGTGCCTGTGCCATAGTTATGCTCCTTCCTTTCATCTTATCTATACGCTATCACATAATAAAGACAAATTCAACACATCATCTTTACAAAAGTACCTTTGATATATGCACAGACAAAGGGACTGCCCCTTCGCCAAATGCAGCTCTAAATGGGCAGTCCCGGTTAATTCACATCTATGATCACATATTCCGCAAATCCGCCGTCAACAATCGTTCCTACGCCGACGTTATTCGTACAGAACTGCTGTATCGATAAAATTTTCAACACGATATCCAAACTGTCTTGAACAAATTAAATTTTAATGATAGGATAAATAAAAGGAAGGTGATACTCTATGTCAGGATTACAAAAAGAAGCTATACAAATGATAAGCACATTATCCGATGATAATCTAAATTATCTGATAGATTTTATGAAAAGATTTATGTTACCCAAGAACCCAACAGAGAAAATGGATTTCTCAGCCGATGTAAAAGCACAGGCTTTCTATGAAATGGAGCAAAATAAAGCAACATTATCCTCTTATTTTCCGCTCGATTTTAATCCAAAGGAAGAATATATGGAGGCAATGGAAGAAAAATATGGTAATATTGGTTGATGCAAATGTTGTAATTGATTATATTTTAAACAGAGAACCTTCTTGTAAAAGCGCTGGAAAAGTCATGAAAATATGCTCACAAAAAGAGAACTCCGGATTTATTGCGTTGCATTCTGTCTCCATTATATGGTATGTTCTTCGAAGAATACCTGATGCCGAACGAAGAGAATGGATGAAACGCATCTTAAATATCCTGAAAGTCGTCAGCATAACACATGACGAAGTTTTAAAAGCAATTGCCATGGATTCATTCAAAGATTTTGAGGACTGCCTTCAGGATCGGAGCGCCGTCGCCATTCAGGCACAATATATTATTACCAGTAACACAAAAGATTTTTCAGAATCTATGATCAAAGCCATTACTCCTGAAGCATTCTGTGAAAAATATGCATAATAAATACCCCTGGTATGTAAGAGCTTTCCTGCTCTTCCTGCACACCAGGGGTATTTTAATCATCCTAATCCGATATCTTGATCATAGCCTTCCCGGCTCTTCTAAATTCCGGCTTCGTAAACACATCCACAATATCATCAAGCGGAACCACATTCGTGATCAGGCTCTCAAGCTCCAGCATCCCGGACTCCAGCACGCGGATCGCACGCTCGAAGGTATAAGGATTGATGAAGGAAGACGTAATCGTAAGCTCTTTCTTGAACACATCATCCGGCTTCAGCGGATACGCATCCTCCGGTGAAGCAAGACCGAAATACATCACCGTTGCGCCCTTTCCCGCGAACTTTACGGCATCCGCCTGTG
>CAMWNY010000442.1 GCA_947175775.1 uncultured Lachnospiraceae bacterium
GCGTGGATCAAAGCGGCTGTATCGGCTGCGGCGCGTGCAGCAGGATTTGTGCGCACGGTGCGCCGGTTATCACGGACGGCAAGGCGAAGATTGACCATGAAAAGTGTGTGGGCTGCGGACGTTGTCTTGCGGTTTGCCCGAAGGACGTGATTGCGGCGGATTTTTCGGATTCGATTGCCGTTTTGAATTATAAAATGGCAGAGTACAGTCTTGCGGTCTGCAAGGACAGACCATGTTTCCATGTTTCGCTGATTTGTGATGTTTCACCGAACTGTGACTGTCATGCGGAGAATGATATTCCCATTATTCCGAATGTCGGAATGCTTGCATCGTTTGATCCTGTGGCGCTTGATCAGGCGTGTGCGGATTTGTGTAATCAGATGGAGCCTGTTGAAGGCAGTATTTTGAGCGAGAATTTGAAGGAGCACGGAAATCATGAAGGCAATGCCGATGCTCGGCATGACCATTTCCATATGACGCACCCGGATACGGAGTGGAAGTCGTGCATTGCACATGCGGTTAAGATTGGACTTGGAACAGATCAGTATGAGTTGGTTAAGATTTGATTGAATAAAAGGGGGGAATCGGAAATCAGCATTTCACGATTCCCCTTTTTGTGTTATGATAAAGCATATCCGTGGTCTATTATTAATTGCCTGGATACGAAAAAGCTATCCACTTACTGGGCAAACACTAGTTCTAATATCCTTGAAGGGAAACTAATCCGTGAAGGAAGTAAACATGTAAAAGTAATTATGGAAAACCTTTTAGATGATGGTACACTTTACACAAAGATAGACGAGCAGATTGTGTTTAACCAGCTTGATTACAGTGAAGAGGCAATATGGAGCCTGTTGCTTGCAAGCGGATACTTGAAAGTAATAAGCCATACAATGGATGCTGACACTGGGGAAGAAAAATATGAGCTGAAGCTTACCAACAAAGAAGTGCGTATCATGTTCCGGAATATGATACGGGAGTGGTTTAAACGATGCGGGTCCGCATATAACGATTTTATCAAGGCGCTGCTTGAGGATGACACGGAAGCAATGAATTATTATATGAACAAAGTCGCGCTTGCGACCTTCAGCTGTTTTGACACGGGAGCAGGCTCTTTGGAAACTACGGAACCGGAACGCTTTTATCATGGATTTGTGCTGGGGCTGATGGTTGACCTGGCGGACAGATACGAAATTACCTCAAACCGCGAAAGCGGATTCGGACGCTACGACGTGATGCTGGAACCCAAAAATCCGTCAGATGACGCAATCATCGTGGAGTTTAAAGTCCACCGCCCTACAAAGGAAAAAGATTTGGAAGCCACCGTAAAGGCGGCGCTTTTGCAGATAGAAGAAAAGCAATACGCTGCCGCATTGGAGACAAAAGGAATTTCTTCTGAACGAATCAGAAAATACGGATTTGCATTTGAGGGGAAAAGGTGCCTGATAGGGTAACAAATTCCCTGATAGCACTACTTCACAAGCCTCGCCGTAGCCACCGCTACGCCTGCGTTTGTGAAGTAGTGCTCTAAACTATGCCAATCCGCAATTGGGCACAAGTTTAGGGGGAATTGGGGATTCATTTTATTTCAAAAATCCGTCTTGAACCAAATCCTGCACAACCTCTGTAGGAATTTCAAACGCTACGCTTCCCATATATCCCGGCGCGACTTCGTATTCATCAAATGCAATCACAAGCTTTCCGTTTTCGTTGACATAAAACGTCGTATTCTCTGTTATCCCTTGAAAATCCCATTCAGGAACATCGCTGTCCAAAAAGTATGAAACCGATTCATCCGCCGCCATCTGCGCTTTCATCTGCTGTTTGATATTCTCTGAAATCGGCGTGATAAAGTCAGCTCCGTCCTTGAACAGCCCTGACAGTCCGATTATTTCTCCGGATTGTTTGTCGATATGATAAATCTTGACCATCTGCGTACCGCTTGCCATGACGAGCAGCTCGTCAAAACGAATCGAGAACAAACGTTCATTATCCGTAATCACGGAATAATCCAATGATACATTCATATGTCCTTCGCTCTCACCTGCCGCCGCGACATCTGCTTCATACTGCGCAATAATTGCGTCGGTGTATTCCTGAATGCTCTTGTTAATCTTTTGTGTTGTTTCTTCGTTTACCGTACCGTCCTCATTTTTGACGCTGACTTCGGGAATTTTGATGTCTGCGTCCATATTATTTTTTGAGCTTTCATAGTGGCGAAACGTTACAATTTCGGCAATCGTGCCAATTACCGGAATTTTTGACATTGCGTGCGCAATTCCTGCCCCCGAATTAGCCATGACTGTGATAAGCAACAGTGCGGCGGCAGCGGCGCTTACAATTCTTCCGATATATACCGCAATATTTGATTTTGTATTCTCATTTTTCCGTTCATTCATAAATGCACGCTCCTCTCTTTTTGCCTGCCGGATTCCTGCCTCCACCCGCTGACGCAGATCCTTTGGGATTTTGATGTGTTCATAGTCCTGTTTCATTTCTTCTAATTTTTTCTCATTCATAGTTTTGCACTCCTTCTGCCGGTTCCAGTATCAGTTTCAGTTTTTTCAGACTTCGGTATAAAATGGTCTTGACCGTATTGGTATTTTCGTTTAAAATCTCCGCAATCTCATGTAGCTTTTGTTCCTCGAAAAAGCGGAGTACCACAACTGTTTTTTCCTGTTCTGTCAATG
>CAMWNY010000443.1 GCA_947175775.1 uncultured Lachnospiraceae bacterium
CCCCACAAACCGACAATCTCCCTTTCCAACTCGGGATGTGGTGCCAAAAGAAACAGCGCCCGCTGCCATTCATTCGGCACATAAAGCCGTTCCAATGCCAATAAAAATACAGAAAACAGAACGGCAAACACAAGATACGCGCCCAAATACTTCGTTAATTTTTTATCACTTTTCCGGTCCATAAATACCCTAGTCCCCTCACGTTGGAAATCTCTTCCGTTTCCAGTTTATTCTTTAAACGGCTGATATTGACCGCCACCGTATTGTCGTCCACGAACTGTCCCTGCGAATCCCAAAGATGTTCCAAAATCTTTTCCTTTGACAAAATCCTTCCCGCATTCTCCCACAAATAAACCAAAAGCTGCATCTCCTTCTTGCTAAGCACTAGCTCCTGCCCGCTTTTGTACACCTTCATCTCCCCAAGATTGAGCGTAAACGCGCCCGAGGTCATAATCTGTTTCTGCGCTTGCTGATTATCAAGCCGGCGCATCAGGGCGTTTACCTTGGAAACAAGCACCATCAGTGAAAACGGCTTTGTGATATAATCGTCCGCCCCCGTGTCATACCCGTTTACAATGTCCGCCTCCGAATCCAATGCAGTCAGATAAATCAGGTACGTGCTGCCTGCCCTGCGTACCTGCGCGCCAAAATCAAGTCCTGTTCCGTCCGGAAGCGTGATGTCACTGATGACGAGAGCAAACGTGCCGTTTTCAAAACAGCTTCTCGCCTGCGCCAGTGTGAATGCCGACGTCACCCGATAGCCTGCCTTTTGCAGTGTCAGGGTAATGCCTCTGTTGAGTGTTTCGTCGTCCTCCAATAATAAAATTTCCTGCATAATCGTCTCCAATTCATATCTCCATATAGCATTTGCTGTAGTTCCTTTACAAATACATATTTCCTTTGGGTGCCCGTGTGCATCCCCCGGAGGTTTTTTTACTTTATAGGACGTAATTTCCTATAAAATAAAAAAAATGCAAATCCTAAAAAATTTAAGGGTTTGCATACATAAAACAAAAAGCGATAGACGGGGCTCGAACCCGCGGTCTCGACCTTGGCAAGGTCGCGCGTTACCAACTACGCCACTATCGCATTTATATCTTGTCCTTACGAACAAAATATATTTTACTACAATCTTTTAGGCATGTCAACTATTTTTTCGATTTTATATTTTATATTTTATATTTTTATTTTAAATTTTATATTGCATATTCAAAATGCATACTACTTTACATCATTTCAATCATAAAACCGTATTCTGATACTTCACACGGTAAATACGGACAAGCGACTCATAAATACGTTCCTTCGAAATTGTTCCTTCCGCAACCGCCTGTATAACGCCCTCATACGCCGCCTCGTAATCCGACGGTCTGTACAATACATCTGCCCCCGCCTCAATCGCCGCAACTGCCGCCTCGGCAGGCGTATACTTTTTTGTGACTGCTGTATCGTCAAGTGCATCTGTTATCACCACGCCGTCAAAACCCAAATCTCCGCGAAGCACTTCCGTAATCATTGCGCCTGACAGAGAACCAGGCGTATCACTGTCTGTCATGCCTTTAGAAATTATGTTCGATACCATGATGCAATCCACGCCATCCCTGATTGCCGCTTCATAAATCAGAAATTCACTGTTTTTCAGCTCCTCAAGCGTCTTTTGTTCTGTCCCTGATCCAGGAAATTTTTGCAACACAGCGCTTACGCCCTGAGCCTGCATCGCCTGCACGGACGCACTTACCAAAGGCGCGGCAGAAGCGGCATCCGAACCGAATGTTCTTCCCTGAAGACTGCTGTCGCCGTCGTCAGACACAATCTCAGACACAGGGGCAAAATTCATATTGACTCCATAGCCTGCAAGCGTTTCTGCTATCACACCATAAGCCTCCGATGCCTGATCCGTTCCCGTAATCTCCGACGCTTTCTTCGTGTCCGCAATCCCAAAGGCTGTGTCCGTTCCGCACTCAGCCGTCACTGCAAAAAACAGTGGGTATTCACAAAATCCTTTTGTGTTTGCCAGCATCTTTTGAAACTGCTCCCCTGACTGAAAATTTTTTGCCGAATATACAAGCCCTCCAACAGGCTTTTGGGCAATCGCACTCTTCGTGCTTTCACCCGCCTGAACCACTGTCTGTACACCTGTCAACGACTCGGGTGTCACAAGAAACATGCCCGCTACCATCTCTTCAACGGTCATCTCCTGCAAAAGCGTATCAACCAACTCGCCTAAAGGGTCATCCGACAGCTCGGAGGAGTATTCCTTCTCTTCATACACCGCACTGCTGCTTTCCGGCTCGCTCTGCTCCTGTAATGCTGCACTCGCAAGCTCTGCCGCTGCGTCCGATTCCGCCTCCGCGATTACCTCATTTACTTTATCATTATAATTTTTGATATACCGGATTACGCCGTTCGCGCCAAAATATAATGCAACAAGCGCCGTCACCGCAAGCACCATAAGCGTCATATATGCCAGCAACTGGTTTCTGACACGCCTGCGGCGGCGTTTCTCCCGCTTTTTCTGTTCGTCTTTCATAGCTCCCCAACTGTCAAACTGTCACTGCAATTATTATCGGTTTTGGCTAAACCAAAGGATACTGATCCGTAAGTGACTGTACAATTGCACGTGCCCCCGCAACTGCGCCTTCCTGTCCCTTAATTACCATCGCAATCGCCTCGGCAATTTTGTCCATAT
>CAMWNY010000444.1 GCA_947175775.1 uncultured Lachnospiraceae bacterium
ATCCCCTCATGAATGAGGGGCAGGGGAGTTGATGTGTCGAAGACACTTTTTTATGTTTCATACCTTTTTGTCATATTTCTCAAAGGCGGACATATATTGAGATAAAAGGTGGTGAGCGTTTGGAGTTGATAAAATTTTTTCCCGAGCGGATGCGGCAGAGTTGGACAACGCTTGGATTAGATGTCAATACGGTGCGGGAAATCAGAATACGGGTAAATCAAAAGGTCAGGGTGATTGCACAGCGGGAAATCGTACTGCCTCTTGTGTATGGAGAGCGGGAGCTGGAGGACATTTTCCGCTATCTGTGCCACGATTCGGTGTATGCGTATGACGAGGAGCGAAGACAGGGGTTTTTAGCCGTGGAGGGTGGACACCGTGTGGGAATTACGGGGGAAATTACGCGGGTTGACGGTGGGTTTTTTGCAAAGTATATCCGCTATATCAATATTCGGATTGCGCATGAGAAGAAGGGAATTGCAAAGGCGGTAGCGCCGTATCTGCATGGTACGGGCAGCAGGGGAGCGCCGTGCAACACATTGATTATATCGCCGCCGGGACTTGGAAAAACAACGCTTTTGCGAGATCTTATCCGCGTTGTGTCGGATGGGGAATATGGCTTTTGCGGATGCAATGTCGGTGTGATAGACGAGCGGGGGGAGCTTGCCGGAGCATACCGGGGCGGCGCGACACTGGACTGCGGCGCGCGTACAGATGTGGTTACGGGTGGTGATAAGGGACATGGTATCGGTGTATTGGTGCGGACGTTTTCTCCGCGTGTGATTGCAATTGACGAAATTGGAAAGGAAAGTGATGCACAGGCGATTTTACATGCCGGAGTAAGCGGCTGTGCCGTGTTTGCGACTGCTCATGGAAGCTCTTTGGAGGACGTTCGTAAGAACAGGGAATTGGACGGGCTGATAAGGCTTCGCATTTTTGAACGGATTTTGGTGCTTTCGGCAGACGAAAGGGAATTGCGGTATTTTGAGATTGTTGATCAGGAAGGAGTGAAGATATGTGGCAGAAGCTTGTTGCAGGAACCTGCGTCATGACAGGAGCGGTGGGATTTGGACTTGCATTATGCGCAGAGCTTGGAAGTGAGATTGCACACTTAAAAAAGCTGAAAGAGCTGCTGCTTTACATAATCGGTGAGATTACCTATCTGCACAGACCGGCGGCGGAGATTCTGAGTATGGCGGCACAGCGCATGGGAGCGCCATATGCAGTGTTTTTGGAACAGACAGCGCAGCAGCTTGAGGCGCGCGGGGGGTATACACTTCCTGAGATTTGGAATGCCAATATCGGTTTGCTGCGGGAAGCGGAAATACCAAAAGAGGCACTGCGGTATTTGGAGCGTATGGGAACGTGCTTTGGCTGTGAGGGGGATAAGATGCAGATTGAGTATTTTAGCCTTTTTGAGCGCGAGTTGGATGAGAGAATATCGGTTTTAAGTGCAAAGCAAAGCGAGAACAGCAGGTTAATCAGTGCCCTGAGTGCGCTTACGGGCGTGCTGTGCATTGTTCTGTTCTTGTGATTTTAAATGGGATTGGAGAGAACGGATGGAAGTAAGTCTGATTTTTAAGATTGCTGCGGTAGGTATCTTAATTACGATTTTAGGACAAGTGCTCAAGCACAGCGGACGGGAGGAGCATGCCTTTCTGATTAGTCTTGCGGGGCTTGTGCTGGTGCTTTCCTGGATTGTGCCGTATATCTATGAGCTTTTTAATATGATACAGGATTTGTTCGGTTTGTGAGGAAGGAAAACAGGAGGTTATAAGATATGCTGCAAATCTGCGTGCTTGCAATCACGGGGTTGTTTGCCGCCCTTGTTATCAAAAAAGACAAGCCGGAGTATGCGTCGTTTATTATTATGCTTGTGGGATTTTTCATTGCAATCCGTGTGCTGTTGGTTTTGGAGGGCGTTGTGGAGGAGCTGGAGGGCTTTCGGACGCTGATCAGCCAAAATGCAACCTATGTGCGGCTGCTGTTAAAGCTTGTGGGTATTACATATGTGTGTGATTTTGCTGCAAGTCTGAGTAAGGACGCGGGACATTCGGCGCTTGCAAACCACATCGAGCTGTTTGGAAAAATGGCAATTATGGTAGCGGGACTTCCCGTAATTAAAATGATGATAGAAATGCTTGAGGAAATAATGCGATGAGTGAAGAATTAAATTTATGGCAGGACATTCTTCCGGATCTTGGGATGGTGGACCGACTTCTAAGGGAGCTGCTTCCGCAAAAAAACGTGAGTTCGATGGATTTCATGGAAGATGTGCTGAAGGGAAACTGGGTATTGGAGCCCGATTTGTTTTGGCAGTATTTGAAGGAAGCGGCGCTTGGGGTTATGGCGGACTGGAAAAGCCTGTTTGTGTCTATTCTTGTGCTGTTTATTGCAGCGGCGGTGGTGAACGGATTTTTGCAGGCATTTAAAAATGACGGCGCGGCACATGCGGCAAGGACCTTTTTTGTACTATGTGAATTGATTGTGCTGGTCAATGCGTTTCGGGATGTGCTTGCGATTGTGAGCGAGGCGATGGAGCGTATGCTGGAATTCCTGAAAATTATGCTGCCGGCATACATGATTTGCATTGCGGCGGCAGGTTCGGGGCTTACGGCATTGATTTTTTATAAGCTGCAGCTGGGCGTCCTTTGTCTGATAGAAGGCTGTA
>CAMWNY010000445.1 GCA_947175775.1 uncultured Lachnospiraceae bacterium
ATTTTATACAGGGCGGCATCCCCAGTACAGGATTAAGGAGGACCCCGTATGAATAATTCAGTTAAGGAAATGGATTTCGTATCTCTGAAGAATAATTTCGATGCAGTCTGTGATGACGTGAACGGGAACGGCGAAACTGTTGCCCTCACCTTGAAAAACGGCAGAAAGGTCTTTATCATGCCGGAAGAAAACTATGACGAGATTTCCCACTTTATCATCAAAAGCGTATCGGCTAACACGCTTACGAGATAGAAAATACGTAAACTATGCAATAAAAAAATTGAGCGGACTGCTCAATTTTTTTATTGCATATTCATTATTTATTATGAAATTACCAGTAATTACCAGTTTTTCGCCGTTCCCTTTTGTCTGACGCGAACATCTGCTCTTCGATAACATATCGAATACATCCAGCCCGAAAGTATAAATGCCAAGAGCACGTCAAGCATGGAATGCTGCTTAATCAGCACCGTCGATAATATGATGCTTACACCCAATGCAAGCATAAATCCCGTGATTACCTTATGTTCCTTAAAGCATCTGCTTCTCCACACTGCAATCATAATCGCAATAGAGTTATACACATGAATGCTCGGAAGGACATTGGTCGGCGTATCGCTTGCATAAAGCACCGCAATCATTCTCGTAAATACATTGTCTCTCGGAAACACGGCAGGTCTCAAATGGTGTCCGTTCGGAAAAACCGCCGAAACAACAATAAAGATGGTCATTCCCGCCATTAAAAACGCAACAAGCCGTTCGCTCTCCTCCTTATCTTTAATGCATAAAAAGCATACGGTAAATGCCACATATCCAAACCACATCACATATGGTATGATAAAGATTTCACAAAACGGAATGTACGCGTCTATTCCAAAATTAATCTCATGAACCGCACCGGTGCGCTGCTCCAAATAAACAAACGCAACCATGTAAAACACAGCGTATACTGCCATAACAAGCAGCGAGCGGTAACTGCTGGCAAGCTCCTGTAATTTGTTTTTCATCATAATCCCCTCTTTTTCAATAATCAACAAAAGTAAGTCAAAAAATTACCAATTATCAAGTAATTATAATTTACGCATCTTCAAAAGTCAATTTTAATAAAGTGACAAAGTTTTTGATTTTTGAGCATTTTTATCGTGAATTTTGACGATTTGGCGCATATATGCATAATTTCCCGCAATTTTCATAAAATGGTATTTGATTAAATGGTTCTGATGTATTACAATAATTATGTTGCGTTGGTAAAATGTTTGGAGGAGAAACCAATATGAATTCCAATTTCAAGTTTGATATGCACTGCCACACGGACGAAGGCTCGCTGGACGGCAAGGTTGCGATTGCGGACTATATAAAGCTGTTGAAATCACAGGGATTTTGCGGAATGTTGGTCACAGACCATGATTCCTACAACGGTTTTCGTTATTACAGGGATAATCTGAAAGAAAAAATCAAAGATTTTGTAGTGCTGAAAGGAATTGAATACGATACGGTTGATGCAGGGCATATCCTGGTAATCTTACCAAAAGACGTGAAGCTTCCGATTATGGAATGCAGGGGACTTCCCGTAAATCTGCTGATTGACATTGTACACCGGCACGGCGGAATTCTCGGACCTGCCCATCCGTGCGGAGAGCGTCATTTGAGTTTTACACGCACGCGTGCATACAAAAAAAATCCGGATATTATGAAGCGTTTTGATTTTCTTGAAGCGTTTAATTCCTGTGAATCTGTCAATTCCAATATGAACGCAAGGCGCCTTGCGTTTGAATATAAGCTGTCCATGTTTGGCGGAAGCGACTCACACAGCATAGACTGCATTGGTACGGCATACACGGTTTTTAAAGAAGATATTCAGACAGAAGATGATTTGATAAACTATGTGAAAGAGCGCAAAGCGCTTGATTACGGCGGAACCTACTATCAGGGCACTGTAAAAGAAAAAATCGGCGTTCTGAATCACGTTCTTGTCGAAGGCTTTTGGTTCTACAACCGTTTTGCAAGCCTTTACAGGGGACATAAACGGCGCGCCGCGCTCGCATTGTTAAAGCATTAACAGAAAAACGACCTCAAAAGAAGGACACGGTTAAATCTCGTGTCCTTCCTTTAATCTTCCCGTATGCATTTCCATCAGCTCATTGCGGTATTTTTCGTCCATAATCACCTGCCCGAGGGTATCCATGTCGCCCTCTTCCCAAAGCGTCTTTAACAGCTCATTGTAGCTTTTTATGATATTGCGCTCCAAAAGCTGCATTTCGTTTGATTCATCAAATGTTCCCATAGCAATCCCTCCTTATCCGGTTTACAGCATTCTATCCTCACGTCCGGATGTGATAATCCGCATCACACCGCTTGACGTATCAAAAACGACCGTGCGTGGATAGTGTTCGCCAACCTCCTCCGCAAGCAGCGGTATGTGAAGTTCGCCCAGCTTTTTTTTGACCGCGGCTACATTTTTTGCGGAAATATCCCTGCTCTCCGATATGACCGGGTTGGCAATCATGTGTGCCCCTCCTGCAATTTTTGCAACAAGCCGTTCCCGCTTCGCACAGTTCTCCACTAAAATGTCTACCAGCTCATCAAGCCCAATATATGCGTATTTCGCAATTTACACATTACTTCGCACGGCATCATAATGTTGGGATGATATAAATTCCGGAAGCA
>CAMWNY010000446.1 GCA_947175775.1 uncultured Lachnospiraceae bacterium
TCTACAAAAGGCGGATCGTCGGGATCGTCATCTGTGTATAAGAGATCTGGCGGGAAGACGTGCCTGTGTGACATGCGGCGCAACTTATCATATTGTGCACATTCCGCCCAAAAGCGAAGGCATTTGTGACAAATGTAATTCAGAGCTTATATTAAGAGATGACGATAAGCCTGAGACGGTTGGAAACCGTTTGGATGTATATCATAAGCAGACACAGCCCTTGATTGATTTCTACGGCAAAAAAGGCATTTTAGAGTCAGTTGACGGCACGCAGGATATGAAGGATGTGTTCGCGGCGATTGTGGATATACTGAAATAATCGTGGAAGATGTGAGGAAATAAAAGATGGCTGTTACAATTAAATCGCAGCGGGAAATCGATTTGATGCGGCATTCCTGCAAGCTCCTTGCAAAAGTGCATGAAGAGCTTGGACAGGCGATTGAACCGGGGATTTCCACGTTAGATATTGACCGGCTTGGCGAGAAGCTGATCAGGGGATATGGCTGCGTACCAAATTTTCTGCATTATAACGGATATCCGGCATCAATTTGTGTTTCGGTTAATGATGAGGTTGTGCATGGAATACCGAGCGCCGAGAGGATCCTTCAGGAAGGAGATATTGTAAGTCTTGACTGTGGATTGATTTATAGAGGATACCATTCTGATGCAGCACGCACTTACGGAGTAGGGCGTATCAGCCCGGAAGCACAGCAGCTGATTGACGAGACAAGGAATTCCTTTTTTGAGGGAATTAAGCGAGCAAAGGCAGGAAATCACCTGCACGATATTTCAAACAGAATTGATGAGTATATATCACAGTTTGGATATGGTATCGTGGAAGATTTGGTCGGACATGGTATTGGGACATCGCTTCATGAAGACCCGCAGATACCTAATTTCAGGCAGAAAAGAAGAGGGTTAAAGCTTCATCCGGGAATGACGCTTGCCGTAGAGCCGATGATTAACATGGGAGGCTATGAGGTTGAGTGGCTTGATGATGACTGGACAGTGGTGACGGAGGACGGCTCGCTGTCTGCCCACTACGAAAATACAATTCTTGTAACGGACGGTGAGCCGGAAATTCTTACACTTTTATAGGAGAAACAATATGATAGGATATTTGGCATATTCGCTTTCCGGACACGACAAAGGTAAGGTTTATCTGATTGTTGATGAAGATAAAGATTTTGTGTATTTGTCGGATGGAGACGTGAGAACCACCGACCGGTTAAAGAAAAAGAACAAAAAGCATATTCAGGTTATTAAAAAAACAGGCAGGAGGACAGAGGTATCTTCTGTCACGAACGAAGAAATTAAGTATCAAATAAAGCAATATTGTAAAGGCATTCAGGAGGTAAAATAATGTCAAAGTCCGATGTAATTGAAATAGAAGGAACCGTAGTTGAGAAGCTCCCGAACACAATGTTTCAGGTGGAGCTTGAGAATGGTCACAGGGTGCTTGCCCATATCAGCGGAAAGCTGAGACAGAATTTTATTCGTATTCTTCCGGGCGATAAGGTGACTTTGGAACTATCACCCTACGACCTGTCGAAGGGAAGAATTATATGGAGAGATAAATAAAAGATTTCCATATTTTCTTATAAAATATTCGTATTAAGGCTTGCTTTTCAAGGTTATGCATGCTATAATATGAGACGGTCTTTTTGAAAGGAGGGTAAGTTGAAAATCTTAGATTTTCAACTGGCAAATTTGTGCTTACGCCCAAATTTGTGAGACGCAGCAAAGAATGGAGGATTAAGATGAAAGTTAGATCATCAGTAAAACCTATTTGCGAAAAATGCAAAGTTATCAAGAGAAAGGGCAGAATCAGAATTATCTGTGAAAACCCGAAGCATAAGCAGAGACAAGGCTGATTGCTATCAGAACAGTTTGTTTTTGGTTAGAAAGAGCGGCTGACGTATGCTTTGCTTCCGTCAAAGCAGATGCATACTATAAATATATGACAGGTCTGCCTGTTATGTGTTTACTTCTTGATACCGAGAAAAATTTCGCGTAAGCAGAAAAACAATACAATTCTGCGATGCTTCCGTTTATATAGGCTTTATATGAAACGGAAAACCGATTAGTATCGGATAAACCGGATTTTTGTCCGGTCGGGTACGATGTACCCCAATCAATTAGTTTACTATTAATATGTGATAATCTGTGTGGAAATTATACGGTTTATCATGCAACAAAATGGAGGAATTTAACATGGCTCGTATTGCTGGTGTTGACTTACCAAGAGAAAAACGTGTAGAAATTGGATTGACTTATATCTATGGAATCGGTAGAGTAAGCTCCAATAAAATCCTTGAGAAGGCAGGAGTAAATCCTGATGTTCGCGTAAGGGATTTGACAGATGATGATGTAAAGAAGATTAGCGTGGTAATTGATGAAGATTACATGGTAGAGGGTGACCTCAGACGTGAAATCGCATTGAATATCAAAAGATTGCAGGAAATCGGATGCTATCGCGGTATCCGTCACAGAAAGGGTCTTCCGGTTCGTGGTCAGAAGACAAAGACGAACGCAAGAACAAGAAAAGGACCCAAGAGAACCGTAGCAAACAAGAAAAAATAGTTTAATGAGAAAGTAGGTTAGTTTAAAATGGCTAAAAAAGTTGCAAAAAAAGTAACAA
>CAMWNY010000447.1 GCA_947175775.1 uncultured Lachnospiraceae bacterium
TTGCCATTGATTAGCACAACAGAGGAAAATACAGCAAAGATAAAAGAAGATTTAATAATAAAGGACTTTTTACGACAATTGGTTTCGCAAAAAGTCCTTTTATTTTTTCTGCTCGTGTTTTTGTAAAAGCGAAAGGGCATCTTCTTTGGCACGTGTGTCAGCATTTCGGGATGCAAATAACAGTTCCGTTTCGTAAGCAGTAAGTGCATGAGATGTGACGTTGCAGTTTTCGATTATATAATCCACAGTGACGTCCAAAATTTCAGACAGTCTTATCAGTATTTCAATAGAAGGCTGGCGGTCGCCAGTTTCGTATCGAGAATATACATTTGGTGAACAGCCAAGTTCGTCTGCGATTTTTTTCTGTGAAAAACCTTTTTGAAGTCGAATTTCTTTCAAGCGCATAGATACACCTCCAAGATTATTATAATACCAAATTGGCACTATTTTTATTGCCGATTTGGTAATAAAAATATTGAAAAAGTACCGAATTGGTAATATAATATTTTTGTCATGACCTACATATATGGAAAAACAGAAAAATGAAGGTTGGTGCTGATACTCAAAAGTATATGCAGAGAATCGTTTGCTATGTAAGATATAATATTCTGTATTTTCCAGAGCGTGTTTGAAAATTGCTTTCTGGCAGATGTGCTGACATTAAAATGTCAGGAATGAATTTTCAAACACGCTCTGACAGAAGAAAAACAGGAATTATATAAATATGCGATTTCACTGTGTCCAGATTAAAATAATCCGGAAACGGAGCCGCTGCAGCTGTTCGGACAGTGCAAAATCCGGAAAGGACATAGTGGGTTGGAAAGAAGGGGGGAATAAAAGAAAGCGTAAAAAGATACAGGGCAATTATATTTTTCAAAGGAGGCAGCGTATGAAAAAAATAGTAAAAAATTTTGTTTTAGCAACTTTAATAATTTGTATTATTATGTCACAATGGGGAACATATGGGCTTACTGTCAATGCGGCAGGCTCCGGTCTTTCCATTAGCGGGTCGAGTACGATTAAAAAAATAAAAAAGGGAAGTGCATGGACCTGCAAAGGAACAGTCAGTTCCAATTACGCCTTGAAAGAAGTCCGCGGGACGATTTATGAGAGTGATGGATTGACAGTAAAGTACAGAAAATCAGTTTATCCGAATAGCAATACCTACACGCTTCAAAACGGTGAGATTGACAAAGCACTTTTGTTTGATAAACTTCAGGCAGGAATTTACCACTATACAATTGTAGCGACGGATGCATCCGGAACGACCAAAACACTTATTAACAATAAGTTTACAGTGCAGGGAACCGGTGCATCGACGCTCAAGATCACAGGGGCAAGCAAAATAAGTACATTAAAACAAGGAAATCCCTGGACATGCCGGGGAACAGTCAGCTCGAATTATGTGCTGCGGGAAGTAAAAGGCACGATATATGCGAGTGACGGTATCGCAGTGATATACAAAGCATCAGTATACCCAAACAGCAAAAGCTATAAGATTCAGAACAGCAAGATTGACAAAGAGCTTTTGTTTAATAATCTTGCCGCAGGATCATACTATTATACCATTGTGGCATCCGATGCATCCGGAAAGACACTTACACTCGTGCGCAATAAGTTCAATGTACAGGGAAAAGCGGCATCCACGCTTAAAATTACAGGAGCAAGTACAATCAGCACATTGAAACAGGGGAAATCATGGACATGTAAGGGGAAAGTTAGTTCCAATTACTTGCTGACCGAAGTAAGGGGAACAATTTATGAAAGTGATGGAATTACTGTAAAGTATAGAAAATCGGCTTATCCCAACAGTAAGAGTTATACAATTCAAAACAGGGAGATTGACAAGGCGCTTCAGTTTAATAAGCTTCCGGGGGGAACATATCACTATACCATTGTGGCGTCTGATGCATCTGGAAAGACGCTTACACTGGTAAATAACAGGTTCACAGTGCAAGGTAAAGCGGCATCTTCCCTTAAGATTACGGGAGCCGCCGCGCCCGGAACACTCTCGAAAGGCGCAAGCTGGTCCTGTGTGGGAACAGTCAGCTCCAACTATAAGATAACCAAAATTGTCGGAACAATTTATGCGGGAAATGGAACGACAAAAAAGTATTCCAAAACGGTATTGCCAAAGAAGACAAGCTACGCGCTTTATAATAGTGCAATTGATAATGCATTAAAGTTCAATAAGCTTGCTGTAGGAAGCTACTACTATACCATTACGGCATCGGATGCGTCCGGGAAAACGCAGGTGCTTGTCAATGAAAGGTTTGAGGTAAAAGAAGCGTGTACATCAGTCATTGCAGAGGGAGATTATTTTTGCCTAAATAATTATAAGGCATATAGTGGTGTCAATTCTTTGTATAATCAAAAAAATACAAGATATACTAAGACTTTTAATACATATGGATGTATGGCTGTATCATATGGAGTTTATTGGTCTTTGATAGATGGACAGAGTCGTTATCCTGCTAAGTTTTGGAATGGAAAAATGGCGATAGCAACGGGGTATGGTAAAAAAGCTTTAACTACGACATCCTACAAAACGTCGACAATATATAACAAAATAAAAAATTGAGTTCATGTTGTCATATATATGAAGCATGGAAAATATCAACATTATGTTGTTGCAGTTGG
>CAMWNY010000448.1 GCA_947175775.1 uncultured Lachnospiraceae bacterium
CTCGCGAGTACGGATACTGTTTTTTATACAATGTCGTTATACTTCATGGCGGCAAGAGTGACAAAGACAAGATGGACGCTTGCCGGGGCGCTTCTGTCGACGGCGTCCGGTCTGGCTGCAAGCCTAGTACTTGCGGCAATTTTAACATAATGATCCGGTTGGCTTGATAAAAATTGGCGAATTTGTTGATAAATTGTCAGATAAGATTTATAATTGTAGATATTATTTAAAAACAAAGGTAGTTAATGTCATGAATAAAATATTGATTGTCGATAAAGATTTTGCACTTGCGGAACAGATGTGCGAAATACTTACCGATATAGAGACCAGTGCAGAGGCATGCGGAACGCTTGCGTCAGCCGAAGTGCTGCTGGGGGAAGAGGCCTATCAGGTAATCATCATTGACCCGGAGCTTCCGGACGGCGACGGATATGAGCTGGTGTATGATCTGGGGCTTGGCAACTATGTGTCCGTGGATGCTGCAATTATATTGATTATGGGCAATGACAGAAAGCCGGATATGCTGGTTCTTGGCGAACAGGGAATTACGGATTATATCACGAAACCATTTAACCTTGCGGTAATGAAAGCAAAGGTCTGCTCACAGTTCCAGAGCAGACAGAAGGATTTTGCGCTGAAGGCAAGCAGGCGTTTTGAGGCGATTGGCGCAGGCACAAGAAGCAGTATTGCGGGGGAACGTTTGGTTACCATAGACGATTATACGTTTAATTTTGATGCCGGAGAGTACAGCATATGCGGAAAAAAAGTAAAACTAAATCGTCTGGAACAGTGCCTTTTGCGCAATCTGGTCGAAAATAAAGGCATCGTGCTCAAGCGCAAAGCGCTGATGGACAAGCTGATATCGGAAAGTAAGCTGTATATTGACGAAAGCATGCTCGAAAAGGCAGTGAGGGGGCTTCGCGAGCGTCTGAATGCACGCAGATATATTAAGACTGTATATGGGATAGGCTACATATGGATTGACGTGGAGGACAAAAAGGGTTAAGGGAGGAGAGATGCAATGAAAGACCGGCTGCGGGATAGGCTGAAAAATTTTGATTTGCATTTTGCGATGAAGCTGGGGTGCTGCGCTTTTTTTATTGCTGTATTTGTCATTACAGTGTGGATTTGTGTAGACTCTCCGGTGCAGCACCATTTTAAAAACATAAGAAAAAATGATGTGTGGTTCGGAGAGGGCTGGCATGATACTGCCACAGGGGAAAAAGTCACGGCGGTATCACAGCATTACCTCAGAATTCCGCTGGAGGACGGACATGCATCCATAACAAAAACACTGGATTTTACACCATTGCCGGAGGAGTACCTGTGCTTTCGGGTGCGCGCCCTTGACACGGTGATGTATGTAAACGGAGAAGTGTGGTATGAAAAACATTTTTCGGAAAAATACCGCTCACACAGCAGGCGGATGTACCTGCTGCATCAGGTGTCTGCCGACGGTATGAAAGCGGGAGACATCATTACGCTCGAACTGCATGTGGAGTCGGGCGAAGACCATGCAATGTTTCAGTTTCCGGCAATGGGGGATCGCTATGCGCTGGTCGCATATATACTGCGAAAAGCAAAAAACAGTCTGGGAATTTGCTTGGTTGCCATGCTTATTATGATGCTGACGCTGATAGCCAGCCATTCCGAAATCCTCGTGGACAAGGAACAGGACGTGAAATCACTGCGGTGGCTGACGGTTTTTCTGGCAGCATCCGTGGTATATCTTGGAACGGACTGCGGGGTTATGGAGATTTTGATAGAGCGTACCTCCATTGTGAGCTGGTTTAACAGTCTGTCGCTCATCACACTGCCCATACCTTTTATTATGTTTACGAAGTATGCATTTTTTCCGGGGCACAGACGTTATGATTTGCTTGCCTTACTCGATTTCATGACCGCAATGGCTAGTGTCGCAATGTTTGTGTTTTTTGCGTACAATATGTCCAACTTTTACATTTTGATACATACGCTTATAGCGTTTGGTATTGTAGCGTGCATTTTAAGTTTTTATCAGGAAAAGCTGGTGCCGTCGTTTGAAGTGTCTCTGGGGTTTGCGGCGATTATAATAACCGTGTCCGCGAGCGTGGTGCTTTACTGGAAAGAACTCGTATACCCGTCGTCTGTCGTATTTGGTTACGGACTGCTGGTTTTCAGCATCTGTATGCTGATATGGATTATCCGCAGACGCTATGAGTGGAATCGTATGCGGGAAGAGGCGAATCGCGTCATGATGGAGCGGGACAAAGTGGCGGCACAGGAGGCGAGCGAGCAGAAAAGCCGTTTTCTCTCGAGCATGTCGCATGAGATACGCACGCCGCTCAATGCCATACTCGGACTCAACGAGCTGATTATGCATGAGAGCAGCGACGGAAAAATCAAAAAATACGCTGCCGACATCCAGAGTGCAGGCAGAACGCTTCTGGCGCTGATTAACGACATTCTGGATTTTTCCAAGATAGAGACAGGGAAAATGGACATTGTTTTATCGGATTATTCCCTGTCCGCGGTACTAAGCGATATTGTGGTTATCATACAGGAGCCGATTGGCAACTGTCTCTAATAAACATATACGATCACAAGAGCCTCCTTATCAGCTCGGATGCCCTGATCGGCGTGAAAAAAAAGAAGGGGGG
>CAMWNY010000449.1 GCA_947175775.1 uncultured Lachnospiraceae bacterium
TTATATGGACACGCTCATCTCTCTGGATAATCCCTCCAGCAAAGAGGTGTCACGCATCACGACCTGCAGTACACCGTACATGTCGCGCAGATCCACGAAGGAGACGCCGCCATGGTCCCTGATGTTCTCAATCCATCCTGCCACGCGGATTTCCTTTCCGATATCGGATTCGCCGATGTGCCGTAATGTTACGTCTCTGTAAATGTTTCCTTTTGTCATTGTCTCTCTCCCTTCATTGTGCCGCATTCCGGGAAAGTTAAATCGGAAGAACTCTTTTCCATCCTCCGCATAAAAAAATCCCGGAACGCATTTCTGCATTCCGGGACGGATAGTTATAATTATCCGCGGTACCACCCGCATTGATAAGCCGACACCTCCAACAAGGTGTTTCACCGCCTTACCCACTCTTGACACTTAACGCGTGCAACGTACCACCCTACACATACATCACCGATATAAAATCCGCTCCGCACGGTTCAAGCAGTCTGCTCCGGAGTGTTCCCGCTCCCTGCTCTCCGCAAACGGCGCTCTCAGTCGGTGACGCCGTATTCCTGTCGTTTCCTGCAAGGTGAGTCTCCTTCATCGCATTTGGAATATATTTCACATATATTAGGATATGTATACCACATATGTCTAACAATTGCAAGTGTTTTATTGAAAAAACTCTGCCCAAAAAGTCTCTGCCTGCCCAAAAGCCCCGCTGCACCCGCTTTACAGATTGTTTATTTTTGAATACAAGCGTACAACCGATTGATAGCGGCCATAACATAATATATAATATTATCGACGTCAGAATTTGACGATTATTCTAAAATATATGCCCTGTTTCTTTGTCTGTTCAGACATCAGGCATGATAAAAATTTCATTTTTATAACTTTGATGACTACACATCAGGCAATAAGACAGTAAGGCAAAATTAAAGTTGTATGGGAGGAATTTTTAAAATGGAGAAGAACGTACCAAAAGTCTCATTCTGGAGCCGCATCACCACACAATTGGTTTTAATGAACCTTGTGCTGATGGTCGTTTTCGGCATATACTTCGGGAGCAGCATCGCTAATTTTCAAAGTACAATTGAACAATGCAACAAAATCAGCGATACATACCTTTCCGCAATGGTGCTTCGAGGTGATATGAAGAAAGATTACGAAAAGATACAGCGATATATTTATGCGTATCTTGCTACCACCGAAGCCGAGGAAAAAGAGCATCTTCTGGAAAATATAGATAAACGGTATAACGGCCTGACCGAGGCCATCGAACTGCTGAAGGGTTATTTGGATGGAAATACCGATGTAAATATCGAAGAAATGAAATCCGGTCTGCAGGCCTATACGGAAAATGCCAAAAACGCCTTACTGTCCTCAGAGGGAAAAAGCACCGAAACCGTTGTGGAAGAAATCGATGCTTTAGAGACTGAAGATGAAAAATTTGACAGCAATCTGGAACTTGCCAACGCATTTTTTGAACAGTCTATTGCAGACCTGCGCCAGGAGCAGCAGGATATGTATAACCGTACGATCAAGACAAGTATTCTGGGCGCCGTCGCCATTTTTGTGATCATCGGCATCAACCAGCTCTTATTCCAGAACAATGTCATTCGTCCGATCAAGCGGTCTTCCCTTGAGCTGCAGCAGATGGTTGATGAGATTAATGAAAACAGAGCCGACATGAACGGCCGCCTTACCACCCGTACCCGGAGTGAACTTTCCATACTGATCGGTGGAATGAATAATTTCTTAGATACGCTCCAGACCATCATCACCAAAGTGTCCGACAGTACCAAGGCATTGTCACAGTCCAACAGTCAGATTGTCACAATGGTCAATACTGCCAACACAAATATTACGGAATCTTCCGCCGCCCTGGAGGAGCTTGCCGCCAACATGGAGATGGTTTCCAATACTTCTGACGGCATCCAGAGCACCATCGGGGATGTCAAAAATCAGGTGGATGTTCTCTGGAACGAAGCAAACGCCGGTTCACAAAGAGCCGTTCAAATATCCGATGCCGCAAGAGACATGAAGAGTCATATCGTCAAGGTTAAGACGCTTACGGAAAACAAAATCCGGGAGATTACGGAACTGCTGAACCGCTCCATACAGGACAGTGAAAGGGTTACAAAAATCAACACGCTGTCAGAGACAATCATGGATATTGCCAACCAGACCACTCTTCTGTCACTGAATGCTTCCATCGAAGCCGCAAGGGCAGGCGAAGCAGGCCGCGGTTTTGCCGTTGTTGCCGGAGAAATCAATTCTCTTGCCGACAACAGCGAAAAGACAGCGCAGGACATCCAGCATATCAATCAGGAAGTAATCAAGGCTGTGCAGGAATTAGCCGACAATACCTCCGAGGTTCTGGAATATGTCAACAGCAACGTTCTGAAAGACTATGATCAGTTTGTAGATGCGATGGATGAATATGTGGACAATATGGAGTCCTTCTATACAATCCTGCAGAACTTCTCCACCAGCTCCAAAGGATTAAATGACAGTATGGCAAATATCATCCATTCTGTCGGTTCCATTACAAACGCCATGCGCGAGGGTACCTTTCTCTTAAACACATCTGACGCTGCCTACGATACTCCTTGTGTAGATCTCGGTTGTCGCCGTATCATTAAAAAAAAAGGGGG
>CAMWNY010000450.1 GCA_947175775.1 uncultured Lachnospiraceae bacterium
CGGATGCTTTCATCGCAAATTCATTTTTAGAATGAATCAGATCCATAACAGCCTCAGCTTTTGATAAATCAATTCTTCCATTTAAAAAAGCACGCTTTGTAAATTCACCCGGTTCCGCTAAGCGACAACCGTATCGAATCACAGTTTCCAAAATTTTTGTCATCACAAGCACACCGCCGTGACAATCAATTTCCACCGTATCTTCCTTTGTATACGTATTCGGCGCTTTCATCACAGCAACCATCACTTCATCCACAAGCTCATCTCCATCATAAATAAATCCATAATGAATGGTATGGCTCTCCACATCCGCAAGCCGTTTTTTCCCCGACTTTGAATGGTAAATTTTATCCGTAACCGCAATTGCCTTGTCACCGCTGATTCGTACAATTCCAATCCCTGAATCACTCATCGCCGTAGCAATCGCTGCAATTGTATCTGTTTCCGACATCATAAACATGCTCCTTCCACAGTTCTATATCCGCTTTTTCCCATTTATAACAATCATTTAACATTCTAATTATAAAAAAAGAACCCTGTTTTTACAAGGTTCTTTTTATAAAGTTCAAAATTGTTACATTTATTCCTCTGATTCAGAAGAACTATTGGAAGCTGTCTGTGTATTTTCATTGCTGTCATTTTTATAATCTTTATTGTAATTCTTACGATAAGCGCCGCGATTGCTTCCATATCCGCCTCTGTTATAACCGCCGCGATTGCTTCCATATCCGCCTCTGCTATAACCGCCCCTTTCAGAATAATTACCGTCTCTCTTCGGAACTACCACAACACGTCTGAATGGTTCTTCTCCTTCACTGTGCGTCGTAACATACTTGTCATTTTGAAGCGCTGAATGTATAATTCTCCGCTCATAAGGATTCATGGGCTCTAAAGAAACCGATCTTCTTGTTCTTTTCACTTTATAAGAAATATTCTTAGCGAGATTTTCAAGTGTCTCTTTCCGTCTTTCCCTGTAATTCTCCGTATCAACCTTCACCCTGATATACTCGCCTGTTCCCTTATTTACAACAAGAGAAATCAGATACTGAAGCGAATCAAGTGTCTGTCCGCGTTTTCCAATCAAGACACCCATTTCATCACCGCTCAGCTCCACATCAAGATTATTGGAATCCTTGTCATATTTAATTTCTGAATTTACCGTCAGATTCATTGCCCGAAATACATCATCAAGGAACTTCTTGGAAACAACCTCAACATCAATATCCACAACATTTGTCACTTCAGGTTTTACGCTTGCAATATTTGTAACAGCGGATGCTTTCTCTGCCTTTTCAGGTTTTGCAGCTTCGATTTTTTCTTGGACAGTACTAGATTCTTCTTTAATTCTTGCCTTAATAATGGCTGGCTTAGCGCCAATACTTAAAAATCCTACTTTTCCTTCATCAATTACTTCATAATCAAGCTTATCACTTGGAATAGAAAAATGTGTACACGCATTTGTAATCGCATCATTTTTTGTTTTTCCACTAAACTCAACGTATTCCATTTATAATCCTCCATTCTTAACACAAGTCCGTTTTTTACCTGTTATTTTTCTCATTATACTGCTTTACCATATTTGCCTTCGATGCAAGACTGCCCGCTTTCGCATTGCTGTTATAATATTCCGTTGATTCCTTTTTTGCCCTCTCTTTTTCTTCCTCCGTCATCGCAGGTCTTTTTATTGAACTGTTCTGATAAGATGCCCGTGACGAAATATTTTTTGTATTTGTCCTTGCGGCAGCATTTAATTTTGCAGGATCAATTCCCTGTTTCCGAAGTTTTTCATTATATTTTTCAACATTCTTTGCAATCTCTGCATCAATATCCATTTTATCAATATGCTTATTAATAATTACCTGCTGAATACTACGTACAACCGCACCGACAACCCAGTAAAGTCCCATACCTGCAGGAAGTGTTAAACAAAACCATGCTGACATAAGAGGCATCATCGTATTCATCATTTTCATTGACTGCTGCATTGCTTCTGCCGTATCGTTCTGCGACTCTTTCTTCTTATTATCATCATTTCCCGTTGCAGCCTGCGGCATCAGCTTATAATTTATCCACTGTGTTACTGCTGAAAGTACAGGAATAGCAAGTGCACCTGCAAGTAAAAAATAATTTCCCGCAGCAAACGCTGTCTTGATTGTATCCATCGGAGAATTTCCAATATTCAATCCAAGAAAATTATTATATACGTCTATAACGCCCCGCTCTGCACCATTTGAAAGAATAATATTTCCGTTATACATCAAATCCGCAAGACCGAACTTTTCAGACAAAGCCGCCATATCTGCCGTAGAAGTCTTGTTTAATGTATCAATAATCGCATTTTTTGTATTATCTGCAAGAGAAAAGTTCTTTGAAAACATTGCTGCGGCAGATGTTTCCTTCATAAAATCCGCACCGCCGGGCGTACTCATAATTTTATCTGCAAGAACGCCAAACGCTTCACCAATTTTCGTAACATATGCCGGCATTGAACTGATTACACGATAAAGTGCAAACAAAATCGGCATTTGTATCAAAAGCTGCAGACAGCTTCCGGAAGGGGACACACCATATTTTGCATATACTTGCTTTGTCTCCGCATTCATCGCAACAATGGACTCATTATCCTGCTT
>CAMWNY010000451.1 GCA_947175775.1 uncultured Lachnospiraceae bacterium
TTCGGATCAGCGAAAAACTCCTCAATGGAGAACAGGGCCATGCCCTAACAACAAAAAGCATTGAAAATCCAATATTTCCAATGCTTTTCAACGTCCCCGAGACGACTTGAACGTCCGACCTATCGCTTAGGAGGCGATCGCTCTATCCAACTGAGCTACGAGGACTCGTATGATACTACTCATATGTGAAGCCTGCCAAAAGGCAGGCATCTCTCACATACGTTATTAGTATACCGAAATAACAGCAAAACGTCAAATACAAATTTTGTACTTCTTAACAATGACCATGATGTCCGCGTCCATGATGCCCACCATGGTGACCTCTTCTTTGTGTTGTCTGAGGAGCGCAATACGTTGTGGTCTGCGTCGGTTTCCCGTGCTCGTGACAGTGATCACAAATACCATCCTCATCATCATCCACGAAATAGTCACAGATACCATCCTCATTTTCATCCCAATAACAATGATTATCGCAAATGCCATCACTATTATCATCTACGAAACAATGACCGTAATTATCACAATAGCCGTCACCGTCCGCATCTAAAAAGCATTCGCCCATGTTACAATGTCCTATTCCACAAGTTGGAATCTGTGTTTCCGCAGCCATAACTGGAACTGAAGCAGAAAGTACCATAAAACATGAAAGACCGATCGCTAACGCCTTTTTCATAAACAAATACCTCCTAATATACAAAACAACCATATCATCTATAATATACTGAGTATACCACATAACAATTTTTATTTCCAGTCCATTCCATAACTTAGTTATTAAAAATCAATAAAACCGTTATTATTTGCTCTGTTCCATTACCAGGTAAAATCCATACAAAATTTATTTCGCAAATAACTAAGGAAACTCAATAAATCCCTGCAGCCACACAACGCCCTTAAATCGCCTACCTACTGCTGCTTCGCCGTATAAATCCTCCCTGTTGATACATACCTCCAGCAAAAGCTCATTGCATTCAACTGTCATAAAAATGACTTCTTCACCGCTCACTCTGTTTTTATCCGTATAAAAATCCGTAATTTCACCCAATATAGAATACTGGTCACACTCCACGCCATACGGCATAAAATACGTATCAACCAAACTGAAAACATCTGTCTTATGGATTTTGCGGGAAATCATAGTATAAGTATCCATATCGTCCAATGTCAGACTCTCAATTGCATCTTCATCACCCATCCGCGCCTGCGCAATCAATTGATTTCGTTCGGATGCTGCTTTTTTAATCCGTTTTTTATCATGTTCATTTTTATTAATCGGCATCATAATTGTTCCATCAACGGAAAGCGCACTCAAAATCAGAGATGTCCCCCGAACTGGAAGCCGTCCCATAGCCTGAAGTCTTTTATATGGTATGATATTCTGCAAATAGAAAATTAGTGTCACGCCAACCTTGATGTCATCGCAAACACCTGCATAAGACTCTTTTTCCGCATGACGCTCCACCGTCACATCCTCATTGGAGCTGACATGCAACGCACGCAGATATGGAAAATAATATTCATATAAAAATCTGTTTTCCGTATCAAATTCACCGCGGACACAAATTCCCGCACCGCGGACAAAATCAAGAGAAAGCTCCGCATATGTCCTGTCCTGGTCATCAACCGCAACATCCCGAAACGCATAGTACGCTCCTGATGGATTTTCTGATTTAGAGAGCGTTGATTTCACTACTTCATCAATCAGCGCACGCAGCTCTTCTCTTTTCTTTATTCCACTAAAGCCAATCGCTCTTAAATATCTGTGCAATTTAAAAACTCCTTATGCTCTAATTTCCGTCTTTCCGCCCATATATGGCTGTAATGCCTTTGGTATTTTTACAGATCCGTCCTCCTGAAGATTGTTCTCTAAAAATGCAATCAGCATTCTCGGCGGAGCGACCACTGTATTATTTAATGTATGAGCAAAATACTTTCCGGTTTCCCCATTTACTCTGATTTTTAATCTTCTTGCCTGTGCATCTCCAAGGTTAGAGCAGCTTCCAACCTCAAAATATTTCTTCTGTCTCGGAGACCACGCTTCCACATCAATTGATTTTACCTTCAAATCCGCCAAATCACCTGAACAGCACTCTAAAGTGCGCACGGGAACATCCAATGTCCTAAATAAATCAACGGTATTCTGCCATAATTTTTCAAACCACATCGGTGACTCCTCAGGCTTACATACCACAATCATTTCCTGCTTTTCAAATTGGTGGATTCTGTATACGCCGCGCTCCTCAAGACCATGCGCACCCTTTTCTTTTCGAAAACAAGGCGAATAACTTGTGAGCGTTTTGGGCAGCTCCGCCTCCGGTATAATGGTATCAATAAACTTACCAATCATGGAATGCTCACTTGTACCAATCAGGTATAAATCCTCACCCTCAATTTTGTACATCATAGCATCCATCTCATCAAAACTCATAACGCCTGTAACGACATTGCTTCGAATCATAAAAGGCGGAACACAGTATGTGAAACCTCTGTCAATCATAAAATCACGCGCATAACTGATAACAGCGGAATGCAGTCTTGCAATATCTCCCATCAGATAATAAAATCCGTTTCCGGCAACCTTTCTTGAGCTGTCCAAATCAATACCTTTCAGCTTTTCCATAA
>CAMWNY010000452.1 GCA_947175775.1 uncultured Lachnospiraceae bacterium
CATTTATCGCTGTGGTTGGAGGTGACTATGAAAGAGCTGTTTTCCAAAGTGCTTATGCCGTTGCTTTTGGTTCTTGTTGTCGGGATTGCGGTCTTTTCGCTGACCATTCATTATACGGATGATGCGGGTATGACAAGGACAGGCATGGAAGGCTTAAAAATTTATGTAATTCCGAATTTGGAGGGCATGACGGTACAGGGATTTTTTACGGTACTGCTTGACGCGATGGGGCAGTTATTCTTTAGCCTTAGCGTTGCGATGGGTATTATGGTTGCGTATGGTTCGTATGTCAAGGACGATGACAATTTGGTGAAGTCGATTAATCAAATTGAAATATTTGATACGGCGGTTGCGTTTTTGGCAGGTGTTATGATTATTCCGGCGGTATTTACATTTATGGGACGCGAAGGCATGGCGGCGTCTGGACCAAGCCTGATGTTTGTCTCGCTGCCAAAGGTTTTTGACGCGATGGGTAAAATCGGAAACCTGGTAGGCTGTTTGTTTTTTGCAATGGTGCTGTTTGCTGCATTGACGAGCGCCGTGTCGATTATGGAGGCGGTGGTATCAAGCTTTATGGATAAGTTCCATATGTCAAGAAGATGTGCGACCGTGCTGGAGACGGCGATTGCGCTTGTAGGCGGAATTGTTGTGTGTCTTGGGTATAACAAGTGGTATTTTGAAATAGAGCTGCCAAACGGAGCGGTTGCGCAGATATTGGACATTATGGATTATATCAGCAATAATTTACTAATGCCGCTGGTGGCAATCAGTACATGTCTGCTGATTGGCTGGGTGTTGAAACCTTCAGCGGTTATCGGGGAAGTGGAAAAGTCCGGCTGTAAATTTGGCAGACGCAAATTGTATATTGTGATGATTCGCTATATTGCGCCGGTGCTGCTGGTGATTTTGCTGCTGAAATCTTTAGGGATTTTAACGATTATCTGATTTTGTGACACGTGTGTCAGAAAAAAGCGGTTTATCAAGGGAATAGTAACGTGTTATCCGACATAAAATGAAGTATAGAAAACCTATACTTCATTTTTGTCCGATAGTGATGCTTGGTGGAGCCGATATGAATAAACGAGATGTGTTCAAACAGGATATGATGAGTGCGGGAGAACGCTTTGCGGATGCCTTTTCATTGCCTAAGGATATGGTGGTGAATGCGACGCTGATCCATATGATTGGAAAATCAGATGTGTTTGTGGAAAACTTTAAGGGTATTATCTCATATACCTGTCATGAAATTATTGTTAAGGGATATGGGATTAAATTCTGCGTATGTGGCGAGAACCTCTTGATTGAGCATTACTGCAACGACGACATGAAAATTTCAGGACAGATTAATGAAGTGCGGGTAATAAGAGAAATATGAGGTGGGGCGCTTGCAGAATAATTATATCCGTTATATAAAAGGCTGCCTTATCATCAGGCTTGGCGGTGACTACTTAGAGCGTTTTTTTAATATGTGCAGGCTGCATGAAATTGACCTGTGGAATATTAAAAGGGAAAACGAGACATGCATGTGTGAGGTATATGCCGCAGATTTTAAAAGACTTGTTCCGTTTTTAAGAAAGACAGGGACGCGGGCGTGTGTTGTAAAAAAGAGTGGACTGCCATTTTATTTTCCTTTTCTCAAAAAAAGGATTATTTTTTTTATCGGAGTGGCGGCATGTCTTGCCATGCTCAATTTTGTGACGGATTATGTGTGGGCGATTGAGTATGTCGGAAATCTTCAAATCAGTGATGATGAGATGACGGATTTTTTGGAGGGGCAGAACATTCATTACGGTGTTAAAAAAGAGAATATCAATTGTGAGGAGGAGGAAAAGCGCCTGCGGGAACGCTTTGAAAACGTCACATGGACTTCGATTTATTTTGAAGGAACGAAGCTGTATGTGGAGGTAAAGGAAAACGAAAAGTCAGAGCCTGTGCAGACAAGGATAAAGGGATCGGATATTGTGGCGAATGAGGGCGGGATTATCACATCCATTATAACGAGAAATGGTGTACCTATGGTAAAGGCAGGGGACAGTGTGGAGGCAGGTGATGTGCTTGTTTCGGGAAGTGTGCCGATTTATGATGAAAATCAACTGATTGCGGACTACCATGTTTATGATGCGGATGCGGATATATCAATACGCACGCCGATACAGTACAAGGATACAATTAAGAAAAGCTATCCTGTAATATGCTATACAGGAAATGACATGCGTGTCAGTTTTTTTGAGATGTTCGGGCATCACATTGATGCCGTGCCGGTTCTTGAATTGCTGGGCGGCAAAAAAAATGGTACGTATGAGATTGTGACAGAAAAAGAACAGCTTGTTTTACTGGATAATATTTATCTCCCGGTTTATTATGGTAAAATCAGTAAAAAAGAGTATTATATAAGGTATATGACCTACACGAAGGAAGAGATGGAGATACGGCTTTTGGAACAATTTGAAAAATTTATTTTATCTTTAGACGAAAAAGGGGTACAAATTGTTGAAAAAGATGTTAAAATAGTAGAGAATAAAAATGGAATGGAAATAAATGGTGATTTGCTTGTGATAAAGCCTACCGGAGAAAATGTGGAGATTACGGCTGCGGCACCAAGCGAAGCCGAAAGGATG
>CAMWNY010000453.1 GCA_947175775.1 uncultured Lachnospiraceae bacterium
ATTTCATGCTGCCCGCCATAAGAAGCGCCTTATTAACGCTGCGGGCATTCTGCGGACAGACGGCGATACAGCGCATACAGGAAATACAGCTTTTTGTGTCTGTCGTGGACGGATTGTCGGCGGGAATTGCTCCAACCGGACATTGTTTTGCACAAAGACCGCACCCGACACAGCCTTTTTGCGCCTGCGGCTTCATCGGAACACCGCCGTACTCCCGATAAGGACGGTCTCCCGAAAGCGTTAACGATTCCGATAATTTCCCTGTTTCGATTTTCGCGCGGATTTCCTGCGCAAAACCGGCAAGCTGTGTTTCGTCCTGCGCGTCGGGACGCCCGGCGGCAAACTGGCGCATTATGGAGTGCTCCGCGATGGCGGCAACCGCAGCGATGCAGGAAAATCCCGCATCTGTCAGGGTATCCTGCAATTCCACAAGCGTATCCTCATATTCCCGGTTTCCGTAGACTGCAATCAGGATTGCACGCGCCCCGTTTCCTTTCATTTGGCGAAGACGCGACACGGCAATATCCGGAACACGCCCGCCATAGGAAGGAACGGACACAATGCAGATGTCCTGCGCTTCAAACAAATATGCGGAAAAATCCGTTTCGCGTTCGCATAAATCAATCTCCGTGCTTTCCGCACAAAATGCGTTTGTAAATATCGCGGATACTTTTTTTGTTCCCCCCGTGGGGCTGAATAGGATTTGATAAACAGACATGATAGCGCTCCTTTTCTCTCTTTTGTTATTGTGATTTTCAGGAAACCAATCCCAAAAACAGTTATGATTCCTCGTCCGTAAACTGATATTTCCTGCAAATCTCTTTTGCAAACGTGAAAACATCTTTCCGCAGCGATGCAGGTTCCAGGAGTTGCGCACCGTCCCCAAACGACACAATCCAACGGACAATGCTTTCTTTATCCGAAAAGCCAAACGAAAACAGCAGGCTCCCGTCAGACTGCTGCGTAAAACATTCCGCTCCGGATTCATCCATGCTGCCGCAACAGTTTTGCCTTCGGCTTTCTGTTACATGCAGCCAGACACTAGGAAAGCTGTTCCAGCATCTGCGCCGGATTTTCCGCTGCTTTAACCTTGCCGAAGGCTTTGGCTATCATGCCCTCTTCATCAATCAGATACGTTGTCCGCACTACGCCCATACTGACTTTCCCGTAATTTTTCTTCTCCTGCCACACGTCATACGCCTCAATGCAGGTACGCTCAGGGTCGGAAAGCAGCGTAAACGGAAGTCCGTACTTCTCCTCGAATTTCTTGTGCGACGCCACGCTGTCCTTGCTCACGCCAAGCACCACCGCACCCTTTTCTAAAAACTGCGGATACAGTTCTCCAAAGTTACATGCCTGCTTTGTACAGCCGGGCGTATTGTCCTTCGGGTAAAAATACAAAATGACTTTTTTGCCCCGATACTCCTCTAAGGTATGCATCTGCCCGTTTTGGTCAGGCAGGGAAAATGCGGGTGCTTTTGTTCCTGTTTGTAACATATTGTTGCCCTCCTTTTTGAAACCTTTATCACAATCTTTTTTCATCACATACTTCTATTCCCATCTGTCTTTGCACGTATTCCAGTTCCTTTTGGTAGATTGGGTTGCGCAAATCGTACGCATAGGAAACGCTCGGCTGGCTTGCCCAAAACGGCTCGTTGGAATTTGCCCGGATACAGTCTTCAACCATTGTCTTATTGGCATGAAAGCCATAGCTGATACCACTGTATCGAAAATCCTTTTCCAAAAGCGTATTGCCTGCAAGCGGAATTTCGCGGTATTCCTTTCCCCTGCAATAACAGATTTTATCCCTGTCCCGTCCGTCAATGGAACGCCCATACATTATCGGATAGTCAATCATTTCATGATTTTCGGGCAGCGGCGCGTTTCCAATAATCTCATACTCACCGTAATAGAACCGATTGTCCATCATGTATTCGGACGGACAGCTCTTTAGCGATTGCAGCTCTTCAATGCTTACATTCGGATTTTCCGTAATGATATGGTACACCGAAACGCAGAGTGCCTTTCCCATCAGAATATCCCAAAATGTCCCGCCGTCTTTAATAAACTGCCGCACATCAAGTAAAATCCTGCCATAGCCGTAATGCCTGCGGTCATAACGGAACCGGAAAAAATCGCCCTCCCGATACTTGCAGCGGCGTCTTTTCGCGCCTGCAAACGCCTGAATTTCCGCCAAATCCGCAGTGCTTGTGTCGGCAATCCATTTGTCAAGAAATGCCTGCAGCCCGTCCGTATTCATGTACGGCTCTCCTGCAAAGGACGACGAATAATACGTCTGCTGCGTCGTATAATTCGCAATACAGATGCCACCCCGCTTATCTGTTCCGCCGCTAAATTCAACGTACACCCCGTGCGGCGTACAGCGCTGGATATTGACGCCGTTTAGGCGCTTTGGCTTGCCCCGCTTCGTAATCGGCGCAATCATGGTACGGTTGTCCTGCGTTTTGAGGTAATACGCACTTTCATGAAAACTGCCGCTGTCAGGTGCCCAAATACCCGAGAGCAGAATATCGCCGTCAAAGAACAAAATATCCTTACCGGTAGAAAGCTCTGGCTTCACACAATTATTCGGGATTTCCACACGCTCCCAG
>CAMWNY010000454.1 GCA_947175775.1 uncultured Lachnospiraceae bacterium
AGTTACAGGCGGAAGAACGGAAAAATCCTAAAGAGGAGTCTGATACAGCTTCTGTAGGACAGGCAGTGGCAGACATTTTGTCCGCTTTTCCGCAGACTAATGAATCACAAAAGGTGAAAACAGGCGTTGTGTATTCTGAAAAGGAGATTAAAGAAGACGGTAAAACAAATGAGCTTGAGGAAAAACTTGATAATCTTCAGAATCTGATTGAAAAACAGCTTTCACAACAGGAAAATAAGGCACAGTCTGAAGAAGGAAAGGCAGACGAGGAAGAACAAAAGGAAGAGAATAGAGAACGGGTAAATTTCCTTAGGCTGCTGTATAACAAAATGATCGATAATGAAATCAATGAAAAGTATGCAAATGAGATTATTGATGAAATTGATAAGAACTGTAAAGCGGATGTGACAATGGATTTTATGCTTTCAGAAATTTATCAGAGAATGATTTTAAAGCTTGGAAAACCATATGTCATGGAAGAAAATGAGCAGAATCCGAGAGTTATCTTTTTTGTGGGGCCAACAGGTGTTGGAAAGACAACTACGATTGCAAAAATTGCATCTTCTTTTCGGGTAGAACACAAAAAGAAGGTAGCGCTTCTTACAGCTGACACATACAGGATAGCGGCGGCAGAACAGCTTAGAACATATGCAAATATTTTGGAGGTACCGTTCCGCGTTGTGTATACTGCGGGTGAAATTGCCGGGGCAATAGAAGATTTTCGGGATTATGATTATATTTTGGTTGATACAACAGGGCACTCACCGAATAATGAGGCTCAATGCGAAAGCATGAGCGGTCTGATCAGTTCCGTGGAGACGACGGCTACAAAAGAGGTGTTTTTAGTGCTGTCTGCATCAACCAAGTATAGGGACCTGATGAAGATTGCAGATACATATAAGGAAATAGCGGATTACAAATTAATATTTACAAAGCTTGATGAGACATCTACACTGGGAAATATATACAATTTAAAACTCTATACAGGTGCGGCGCTTTCTTATATTACTTGTGGACAAAATGTACCAGATGATATTGAGTATTTTAATCCACAAGCTACAGTAAAGCAGTTGCTCGGCGGAAGGCGTTAATGGAGGTTAGAACTATGGATCAGGCAGAACAATTAAGAAACGTAATAAAATTAAACCCTGCACCGCGGCCTCTTGCAAGAATTATTACAGTAACCAGCGGTAAAGGAGGCGTAGGCAAGTCAAATACATCCATAAATTTAGCCTGTCAATTTAAAAAATTAGGACAGAGGGTATTGATTTTAGACGCAGATTTCGGGTTGGCAAATATTGAAATCATGTTTGGAACAGTTCCCAAACACAATTTTTGTGACTTGATTTATCAAGGAAAAAGCATTACGGATATCATAACGTGGGGTCCTATGGACATAGGATTTATATCAGGTGGTTCAGGAATCGCAGGTCTTTCCAATTTGAGTCAGGATTATTTGAATTATATTATTCAAAATCTTGCAAAACTTGATGCGATTGCCGATATTGTTATTATAGACACGGGAGCGGGGATTTCGGATGCGGTGCTTGATTTTTTGGTGGCAAGCGGCGAAATTTTGCTGGTGGCAACGCCGGAGCCTACATCAATAACGGATTCGTATTCATTGCTAAAGGCATTGAACCGTCATCCGCGTTTTTTGCGGGAAGATTCAAAAATAAAAGTGATTGCAAATAAGGTTTCGAGTGACACAGAGGGAGAAACGATGTATAATAAACTTAATACGGTAGTGAATCGATATTTAAAGCTTCCGATTACGTATTTGGGTGCGATCCCTCAGGACTATCATTTGGAAGATGCCGTGATGCAGCAGAAGCCCGTCAGCATGCAGAGCCCTCGCTCTAAATCGGCGCTTGCTTACGAGAAGATGGCATATGCCCTTATGGACAAGGAATATGATAAGTCTCTTGTGAAGCGGGGAATGGCAGCTTTTTTCTCACACATTGTAGCAGGCAATAAAAAAACGGGACAAATGTTATAAAGAAAAATGTGTAGGAGGAGTTTATGATTGAGAAACTAATATCACCGGGAGATAAGCTGGAGCTGCGTTCAACTGTCAGCGTTGTACTTCCCGATGGTACGGAAGGTGTTCGGACTTATAAGTCTTCAGTGTATGACGTTTTGGAGGACGGAAAACTTGAGCTTCTGATGCCGATGGAGCAGCAGAAGCTTGTGCTGCTTCCCGTGGACGGGGAATATGACGTCTGCTTTCTTTTAAGCGGAGGCATGTACAGAGCGAATGTGCGGATTGTAGACAGGCAGAAGATTAACAATACCTATATTGTTGTTGCGGAGATGCTGTCTAATCTGCATAAATATCAACGACGTGAATATTATCGTTTTAACTGTGTTATTGAAATGGATGTAAGAGAACTCAATGAGCAGGAAACGGAGGCGCACAATAAGGGACTGGCATATATGGTATCCGAGGAAGAGGTGATGGACCGTGGCGTCATCGTGGATATCAGCGGTGGCGGTCTTAGATTTGTGTCAAGGCAGGTTTATCAGGCGGGAAGCGTTTTGCTGCTGCGTTTTTCTCTTCCGGTGCAGGATGTGGAGAAGTCGTTTTTAGTGGCGGCACGCGTAATT
>CAMWNY010000455.1 GCA_947175775.1 uncultured Lachnospiraceae bacterium
TACCGGCAGTCGGTTGTCCGGCTGCGGGCTGGAGATATTTTATTTCAGTGTTCTGACGGCGTTACAGAGGCAAACGACTGTGACGGCGCGCTTTATGGAGAGGAGCGTCTCAAACGTATCCTTGAGCTGTTCGGCTCCAATGAGCCGCAGGAGGTTATTGATGCGGTATGGAATGACGTATGCACGTTTGAAGGCATTGCGGAACAGTTTGATGACATTACCATGCTGGCGGTGCGGTTTAATGCAGAAGCAAACAAAAAAGAAGCGTGGTGCGGCACACCGCATATCGAAAGTATGCCGGACGTTATAAAATTTATGGATGATATATTAAAAGAAGAAACGGTAAACAAATCAGACAGGGCAAAGCTTTTGGTAGCGGTCGATGAGTTGTACTCCAATATCTGCCGTTACAGCAAAGCATCGGAAGCCAAAATAACGTGTCATGTCGTTCCCGAATATGTACAGATTGTATTTGAGGACAATGGTGTTGCATATAATCCGCTTGAAAATGATATGCCTGATATAACACAAAACGCCGAAGAGCGGGAAATCGGCGGACTTGGTATTTATATGGTGCGGACCATGATGGATGATGTGGAATACGAAAATGCCGACGGCAAAAACAGACTGACAATAAAGCTTATGCGTTGATTAACCACAGCATTTGTTTACGATAACGCCCATATTGTGCAGAAACAAAATCCCCCAAAAACGCCAATTGTTTTTATTGCTACAAATATTTCACAAATTTACATAAAATTTTTAGTGAATATGTTAACTGTACATTTAGCGTAATTCATACTATAATAAAAATGTAGTTGTTCTGTGCAAAGATTTGCACAAAGATATGGGGGGAGTCGTGTAATTATGCTGAACATAGGTGTGGCAAGTGTGCCGGTAAAAGTGCGCGAGCGCGAAATTGCGTTTGTAGCGACATATGATACGGCTGTGAAGGGGACAATCGAGAAAGCATTTTTAAGACACAGAATATCGTATCTGATAAAAATGGAGAAAATTAAGAAATACGAAAAGGGACGTTTTGAGACAAAGGTTAAGTACCTGTTTCGGATTAACCGGTTTCAGGAAGACGAGGCGAGAGCCGCATTGTCCGAGAAGGAGCTTTCGGAGGAAAGCGTTACATATTTGGCATAACAGAAAGTACCGTCGTTTTGGCGGTACTTTTTCTGCACGGCAAAGCGCTGCCGCCGCAAAATCCGCGGGCTTTTGGCAGCAGAACAGAAAATTGCAATATGGAGGAATAAACAATGTTGGATTTAGGAAGTATGATGAAATTTAAGGGCGCATGGGACAAATTTAATGCAAACCACCCCAAGTTTATGCCGTTTATGCAGGCGGTCGGACGCGAGGCAATCACGGACGGCACGATTATCGAGATAAAAGTCACAAGTCCCGCAGGAAAAGAATACAACACAAACATGAAGATTACGCAGAGCGACTTAGAGCTGTTTGCGCAGCTGCGTACCATGATGTAGGATGTAACAATTGTTACAAAAGAGGTTTTGACATGGCTTCACGCATTAAAACAATGACGGAAGGAAAACCGTCTGTCCTGATTCTGACGTTTGCATTGCCGCTCATGATTGGCAATGTCTTTCAGCAGCTCTATACTGTCGTGGACACAATGGTCGTGGGGAAAGCGCTTGGCGTAACCGCGCTTGCGGCAATTGGCGCGGCGGACTGGCTGAACTGGCTGATGCTCGGTGTCATTCAGGGAATTACACAGGGCTTTGGTATTTTGATGGCGCAGGAATTCGGCGCGGGAAAATATGATGCGCTGCGCAAAACAATCGGCAGCTCCGTACTGCTGTCTTTTTTGTCTTCCGTGCTGCTTTTGGGCGCCGGGCAGGCGATTGCGCGTCCTGTACTGCTGCTCTTGCAGACGCCGCCGGAAATCATCGGCAATGCGCTTTTATATCTGCGCATTATGTATTTGGGTGTTCCGATTGTAATGAGCTATAATCTGTTTGCAACAGTTCTGCGTTCGCTAGGGGACGGCAGGACTCCTTTGTATGCCATGATTGCTGCTGCCGTTGTCAACATCGCGCTGGATTTGCTGTTTGTACTCGGGTTTGGGCTTGGAATTGGCGGCGCTGCCGCGGCAACGCTGATTGCACAGTTGTTTTCAAGCCTGTTTTGTCTGTACCATATCCGCAAAATCGAGATTTTGGCGCTTTGTGCTGCTGATTTTGAGCTGCAGACACAGCGGTCCGTAAAGCTGCTGACATTGGGGTTTCCGATGGCATTTCAGAACGCGGTCATATCCGTGGGCGGAATGATTGTACAGTTTGTGGTCAATGGGTTCGGTGTGATTTTCATTGCGGGCTTTACGGCAACAAATAAACTGTACGGCGTGCTGGAAGTCGCGGCGACCTCCTATGGTTATTCTATGGTGACTTATGCGGGGCAGAATTTGGGCGCGGGAAAAATCGGGCGCATTCGCAAAGGAACGCGGGCGGCTGTTTTGATTTCCCTGATTACGTCGGCGCTGATTGCAGCTGTCATGCTGCTTGGCGGCAGGGCGATTTTGAGCTGTTTTATTTCGGGTACGCCCGGGGAGGCTGATGAGACCCTGCGGATTGCAT
>CAMWNY010000456.1 GCA_947175775.1 uncultured Lachnospiraceae bacterium
AAATTGAAGGTAAAATGGCACGTCTTACGGCGAGGCTTAGCGATATTTTATCAGGGTTTGCAGCGTTGAAGATGTTTCGGGGCGCGTCGATTGTCCTTGATTTTTTCCAAAGGGAAAACGAGCAGGTTACGGGCGAGGAAAAGCGGCGGGTGAAAAAGCTGGCTTCGCTGGAAATGGTGTCGTTTTTCTTAGGGATATTGGGGAGCTTTGGAACCATTGGCGTGGGTGCGTTTTTGGCAGCGCGCGGCAGGCTTGATTACGGAACGGTGATGGCGGTTGTGTCATTGCAGATGGGTGTCAGCGCTATGGTTCAGAGCTTTGGCTCTGCGCTTGCAACGTTTCTGGCGTCTTTGGTAAAAGGCGGCAGGGTGTTTGATTTTTTGGAATTGGAGTGTGAGGAGGCACAGCCAAAACATAATGATACCGTCGAGCCTTGCATGGATTGTATGCCGGTTGAGGTGGAACGGCTGACGTTTTCCTATTGCGACGGGACTGAGGTCCTAAAGGATTTTTCCATTGCGGTGGGAGAGAATGAAAAGATTATGGTTATGGGGGAATCGGGGTGCGGGAAGAGTACGCTCTTAAAGCTGCTGCTGCGGTTTTATAAGCAGAGTGCGGGAAGTATTAAGCTGTACGGACATGACATCGGGGAGTATTCGACTTGGCAGCTGCGGCAGTTGATTACGTATATTCCGCAAAACAGTTATTTGTTTGAGGGAAGTGTTAGGGAAAATATTGCGTTTGGGCATTGCGGCGCGGGGGCGGTGAGCGACGCGCAAATCAGAAGTGCGGCGCGGTCGGCGTATGCGGAGGAGTTTATTATGCTGCTGCCGCAAGGCTATGATACGCTCCTCGCGGCGGGCGGCAGGAATCTCTCGGGCGGACAGCGGCAGCGTATTGCGATTGCGAGGGCATTTCTGCGCGATGCGCCGATTCTTCTTATGGACGAGCCGTCGTCTGCGTTGGATGTTGAGAGTGAGGAGAAAATCAGGCAGGCGATGGAGGAGCTGACACGGCGGAAGGTGGTCATTATGGTAACGCACCGCAAGGAAGCGTTTGGGGCGGTTGACAGGGTGGTGCAGTTGTAAGGGCGGCTGACATTGTCATTCATTTCAGTTTTGGCATGTTGGGATACCGTGTCAGAAAAGTTTTTATATGGTCGGCGGTAATTGAAGAATAAATATGAAAGAATAAATATTAAAATCCTCTTGCCAAATCCTTCGCTATCATATATGATGAAATCAGATACACAACTGGCGGAAACAGTATCTGCGGACAGCAAGACAGGCGATACTGCGTAGGACAACCTACAGGGAGTGTATGATTGTTGAACAGCCGACCGTCTGGGCAGTGTTATGTTTGTGTGCCCGGGCGGTCTTTTTATGCACAGCCCCATGCAAAGGAAGTATGCCGCTTTCGTGGCATACTTGAAAACGTTTTTATCATTACATAGGAGGTTTTGAGAATGAAGATGTTATCACTGGAACAGGAGCTCAAGGGAAATGCTTACCCTGGCAGGGGAATTGTTATCGGTAAGACAAAGGATGGCAAAAAAGCTGCAATCGCTTATTTTATTATGGGAAGAAGCGAGAACAGCAGAAACCGCGTGTTTGTGGAAGATGGCGAGGGCATTCGCACACAGGCGTTCGATCCTTCTAAGTTAAGTGACCCAAGCCTGATTATCTATGCACCGGTCCGTGTGCTTGGCAATAAAACGATTGTCACAAACGGCGATCAGACAGATACGATTTATGATCTGATGGGTGAACAGAAGAAAACTTTTGAACAGGCGCTTAGAACGAGAGAGTTTGAGCCGGATGCACCAAATTATACACCGAGAATTTCCGGTATTCTTCAGATTGAAGATGGGAATTATAATTACAAAATGTCCATTTTAAAGAGCAACAACGGCAATCCCGACGCCTGCAACCGTTACACCTTTGCATACAGCAATCCTATAGCGGGCGAGGGGCATTTTATCCATACGTACATGGGCGACGGCAATCCGCTGCCAAGTTTTGAGGGGGAACCGAAGCTTGTGGATATTCCAAACGACATGGACGCGTTTGGCGATATGGTGTGGAACAGTTTAAATGCCGATAATAAAGTATCGCTTTTTATCCGTTTTATTGATATTGAGACGGGGAACTATGAGACGAAAATTTACAATAAAAACGTATAAGAATTCGGAAAGGAGCAGAGTACAATGAAAGAATTAGAACTGAAATATGGCTGCAATCCCAATCAGAAACCTTCAAAAATATACAGGAAGGACGGCGAGCTTCCGATTGAGGTGCTCAACGGGAAGCCGGGATATATTAATTTCCTTGACGCGTTCAATGGCTGGCAGCTTGTGAAAGAATTAAAGAAAGCGACGGGACTTCCGGCGGCGACTTCTTTTAAACACGTTTCCCCGGCAGGCGCTGCGGTAGGAATTTCCTTGAATGAAGTGGAGCGCAAGATTTACTGGGTCGATGATATGGGGGATTTGTCTTTGCTTGCGTGCGCATATGCAAGGGCAAGAGGCGCGGACAGAATGTCTTCGTTCGGTGATTTTATTGCGTTATCGGACGTATGCGACGTTGATACGGCACGGCTG
>CAMWNY010000457.1 GCA_947175775.1 uncultured Lachnospiraceae bacterium
AATCCAACTCAGCACACCCATCGCAATCATAAAATAACATGCATAAACCCAGCCGTCCGCATTGGTGCGCGTCAAAACGGTCAGCAAAATCGGAAACGAAAATGCACCGATGGAAAACATCGCATGCAGCGCATTCAAAAAGCCCGCCCGTCCCGGCGCAATGCTGTTCACGGTATAATTTCCAAAGTTGCTTGACGCGCCTCTTGCCAGTCCCGTCATCAGAAACGCAAGCGCCAGCATCAGATTGCCGTTTCCAAACAAAATCATCACATAAGCAACCGCATAACAGGCATTAAACAGCAGAATGCTTTTTTTCCTTCCCAAGAACACGGAAAGCGTCCCCGATGCAAAGCTCGAAAACAGGTTTCCAACGGAATGCAGGCTGACAATCAGACCTGCAAATGCATAGTTTAATCCCTTCGCCTCCCGTATAAACGGAAGCAGAGAACCAATCGACAATGCCAACACACCGTTTAGCATAAAGGCAAGATACGTAAAGCACAATTGCTTTTTTTCGTCCGCAGTTTTCAGATAACCCATTTTCTTATATTTCCTTTCCCGTCTGTCACTCATTTTTATTCAAATTCCCCAAGGCGCGTATCTGCGCAATATCTTCGCCATACTCCGCATCATACCGCTCATAGAGCGGTTTCATCGCGTCCTGAAATTTTTTCTTCTCCTGTGCGGAAAGCACAATCTCCTCCACTTGATTTCGGAGTGCCGTCTCCCGCGCCGTCCGCTCGTACTCTTTCCAAAGCCTGCGCTCATAGAGCGCCGACTCTTTTGCACATTCCAAAATAATAACCCTGTCTTCTTCCGAGAGCTGCTCCCATGTATGCTTCGCGCAAATCTGCATCTCCGGAATACGAATATGCTCATCCACCGTATAGTAGCGTGCCACCTCGTAATGCTGCATCGCCTCATAAGATGACCAGTTATTTTCCGCGCCGTCTACCTGCCTGCGCTCCAATGCCGCATACACCTGATCATACGGAATCTTCACCGGAACGGCACCCAATGCGGTTATCATTTCCGACATCGTGTCCGACTCCTGCACACGGATATTCAATCCCTTAATATCTTCCAATGTCCGCACCGGTTTCGTGGAGCAATAAATATTGCGTGCTCCCGCATCATACCATGAGAGTCCGATTAAATCATACTGCTCAGGATAATGCAGAAAACGCTCGCCAATTTCCCCATCCAAAACCCGCCACATATGGTCCGCATCTTCATACAGATACGGAAGCTGCAGCACATTCATTTCGGGAATATGGTCCGCCACCTGCGCCAACGAGATACGTGCAAAATCAATACCCCCGTATCGCATCTGCCGGATTACCTCCGTTTCAGAACCAAGTGCGCCCTCCGCCTGAACCAGTATCCGAATGCGCCCCTGTGTACGTTCCTCCACCAACGCGGCAAATTTCATTCCGCCCATTGTCGTAGGATAATCCTTCGTCTGATTTTCAGCATAAGAAAAGACATACTCCGGCACGGATGCCTTTGTCCTTTGAAACAGGAACAGACCGGCGCATAATCCTACTACTGCTGCCAATGTCAAAACCAAATACACTTTTTTCCTGCTCCGATTTCCTGTCCCCATATATGCCTCTTTCCCTGTCCTGTCATTCCGATGCGCCGTATCGGTATTCGCTTGGCGTCATGCCGGTAACCCGTTTAAAAACCTTGGTAAAATAACTCGAATCACGATACCCGACTTTTTGCCCAATCTCCTTAATATTGATTGTAACATCTGCCAAGAGTTCCTTTGCTTTTTCAATCCGCAGCTCCGACAAATACACAATAAAGTTTTTATCAAAATTCTGCTTAAAAAACCTGCAAAAATACGCATCGGAATAATGAAGCTGCTCTGCCGCGTCCTGCAGACAAATATCTTCCATATAATGCGCCTCGATATACTCCCGTATATGCTCTGCTAAAACCTGATTTTTTATCACTTCCTGTTTTTCGTCTTTTTCTTCCGTTTCTGTCCCCTGCAAAGAAGTCACCTCTTTCGTACTGTGCCTGCTCAAATACACCGCTTCTTCCAAAACCGCAATCAACTCGTCTTTCGCACTCGGCTTTAACAGGTAATCCATCGCACGCACCTTAATTGCCCGTTTCGCATAATCAAACTCATCGTAAGCAGTAAGGAAAATAATACTGCATGTCGGATTTTCCTTTCGGATTTTTTCTGCTGCCTCCAAACCGTCAATTCCCGGCATGGATATATCCAACAGCGCAATCTGACAATCCTGTTCCAAAAAACGTGCAATTGCCTCCCGGCCGTTTTCGGCTTCAACAATCTCAAGCTCGTCTCCGAAATAATTGCGCACTGCCTTACTGATTACCATTCGTTCAATCGGTTCATCATCGGCAATTAAAATACGGCAAGTTTCATTTTCCACCATGATTTCCCCTTTCATCTTCTATCCAAATCCTGATAATCGTACCCAGTCCGCGTTTACTGTGTATTTTCATTGTGCCGTATTGATACATCATATGAATTCTCTTATAAATATTGGAAAGCCCGATGCTTGTCCGGTCCTGTCTCTTATAAAAATATCCGGGCCCACTATACTAATGAGCA
>CAMWNY010000458.1 GCA_947175775.1 uncultured Lachnospiraceae bacterium
TGGTTGCTAAAGCAACCGCGCTCCGGCGCGAGAGTCCGGCGAGCCGGACTCTTTTACTTTGGAAATTACGTCCTATAAAGTAAAACCCTCCGGGGGATGCGCACTCCGCGCTAAGGAATATGGTTGCTAAAGCAACCGCGCTCCGGCGCGAGAGTCCGGCGAGCCGGACTCTTTTTTCCGTAAAAAGATTGTTCTTTTGCAGGCGCATGAAGCTTTTGACGCGGCTTCAGAATGTGTCGGTGATTGATTACCATGCACGGTCGTAACATAATGCATTCCAATAATAGAGTGCATTTTTGGCATCTAAAATAATTTCACATTCCGCGTGGCACTGCTCCTTATCAAACCATATCCAGCATTTGAATAGCGTAGACTGGTAGCTTTCATATTTGGTGATGAACTCAATTTGATATTCTCCGGTGTTTACTGCACGAATGAAATCGGCAGGTTCCCAATCTTCGCGGATAATATGACCTCTTTTGTTTTTTCGGAAAATAGAAATGTGAATATTTTCGATTTCGTCATTAATCATTTCAAAATCTACTTGGGAAGTGTTAGTGCGGACTGTGTTTTCGGACTTGTTTTTGGGGTGGTCCGCCAATATCCAAAAGCCGTCAGGAAAAAGAAAGGATAGTATGCCTTTGTGAAAATACATTTTTTCGGCGAAGCAGTCGTGAAGTGTAATATGGTTGTCGTTTGGTTCGCAATTTTGATACATGTTGTGCCTCCTTTGTCTGTTTTGATACCATACAGTGGTTAATAATGGTTAATAATAAAAATAATCAAAAAATCTGTTGACATATCAGATAAAACACGATAAAATATTATTTGTTCGCAGGAGTGGCGGAATTGGCAGACGCGCAGGCTTCAGGTGCCTGTGGTAGCAATATCGTGTGGGTTCAAGTCCCATCTCCTGCATTTTTTATTGCCTTTTTTAATTTTGTTTCAATAGGGCAGGCAGTCAAGTCCGAATGGCTGGTGGTATTTGGTTTATGCATTACTGACAGGGATTTCAATTTGTACGATATAATCTTCAATACAGTCGATCACATTTTCATTCATTCCCATCTCATACGAATAGCCGGACAGTTTCAGGTGATGTTTTTTAGCATAATTAAGGAGTTCCTGATAGCGCATTGGGATTTTGTCCCAACCGCCCTTGTGAAAGGCTCTTAAATAAGTTCCGCCGGACTGGATATGCAGTCCGTTTTTTTGTGTCAGAAAGGGAATTTCGATAAAAAGTTTGGTGTAATCGTCAAAGTTTCCGTTTTCCAGGCTGGCGACCGGAATCATGGAGCCGTAGGAGGCGTCATGAAGGCGGCCAAGCTGATATTTTTCCGTTTCAGCGGTAATCCGTTCGACTTCTTCTTCAAAGGACGTGTCTTTGTCGATATCCACCGTGACAAGGCAGCGTTCTTTTTTTTCAACAATACTGATTTCAGATAAATCCATAGTCAGCAGCGTTTCCATATTTTGATGATAATTGCATAATGTTTTGCGCACTGCCTGCAGGTGCATGATGCTGCGGTCCAAGTCGGTTATTTTTTCTGATAAGAGCTGCTTCATGTTGGCGGCGGACCGGTTTTTCATGAAATCCTGAATTTCGGTTATGGACACATCGAGTTCCCGTAATAAAAGAATGGTTTCGAGGATTGGACTTTGGTGGTAGTTGTAGCAGCGGTAGCCGTTTTCGGGATTGACAGCGGCAGGCTGAAACAGACCGATTTCGTCGTACCACATCAGGGTTTTTTTGTTGATGCCGTGCAGTTTGGCAAATTGACCGATGGTGAGCAGTTTATCTTTTTGCTTCATGTGAATGAAATGTTCCTTTCAAAAAATAAAGGTTTTACTTGACTGAACTGTTACTGTATGGTTTATGATACTCCATACAGGAAACAAATGCAAGTTAAATGATGAGACATGGAGGAAAAACAGATGAAAAGCGAAAATGTCTATTTAAAACCTGTAACGTTAAAGAATGTTTTTAAATTTGCGGTTCCAACGATTGCGATGACGGTGTTTATGTCATTTTATACAATGGTTGACGGTCTGTTTGTGTCAAACCTGATTGGCACGGACGCGCTGTCCGCAATCAATCTGACGGCGCCGGTTATTCAGCTTGTCACGGCGGTTTCGACCATGCTTGCCACGGGAGGCAGCGCAGTGATTATGAAAAAAATGGGGGAACAGAAAACCGATGAGGCGAAGGAGGACTTCACGTTTTTGATTTTGGTGAATGTTGTGGTCGGCTTTGTGATGTGCGGTATTGGGTATCTGACAATGCATTCCGTGTTCGCGGGGATGCGGCTGTCTGCGGCTGTGGAGGCGTATTGTGTGGCGTATTTGAGCTGTTATCTGCTGTTTACGGTGCCGGTTTTGCTGATGAACAATTTTACGCTTTACATGATTGCGAGTGAGAAGGCGACGCTTTCCTTAATCTGCTCGGTCATGGGCGGTGTGTTGAATATTGTGCTTGATTATGTGCTGATTGCGGTGTTTGATATGGGAATTGGCGGATCGGCGGTTGAGACTGGGCTTGGAGACTCCGTGACGGCGGTTGTGGTGCTGTTTGTATTTTGCAGGAAAAAGAG
>CAMWNY010000459.1 GCA_947175775.1 uncultured Lachnospiraceae bacterium
CCGGAGTTATCCTGCAGCAAACAATTAGACAGGCTGCAATTGAAAGCGGAGAAAGCAGGGAAGACTGCGCAGAAGGTAGGGAGAAAGCTGCCAAAGAAAACGGAGTATTCCTTTGAACGTGTTTTTGACGAAAAGACAGGCAGGGCAAAATATGTGCTGACCGCCGTCAAAAAGGAAAAACCGTACAAAGCGGACGGTGTTCTGAAGAAAACGGCGGGCAGGATCGGCATGGAATTTTCCAATACCGCCCACGGCAGGGTTGCGGAGGTGGAGAAAGAAAATTCTGCGGTGGAGGGTGCGCATAAATCGGAGCAGAAAGCCGAAGATGCATACCGTTTCGTAAAAAACCACAGAAAAAACAGACAGCAAAGACGGCGGGAAAAGGCGGCAGGACTGGAAAAGAAACATTTTAAGAAAGAAGTCAGTTTCCAGTACCAAAAATTCCTTGAAGAAAATCCCCAAATGCAGAAAAAAATACTGCGGAAACGGCTGCAAAAGGAGCGCATCAAGCGCGAATACCGCAAAGCAAGGCAGAAGGCAGCGACGACAAAGGCGGCAGGGCAGGCGCTGGAACAGAGCAAAAATGTGACAGTTGCGGTGGCGAGGAAATTGCAGGAAATTGCACGGAGAAACGTGGGCGCGCTTGTGACGCTCGGAATTATGGCTGTGCTACTTATCATGATTATGACATCGGTATCGTCGTGCGGGGCGATGTTTGCGGACACGCAGGCAACAGTTCTTGCGTCGAGTTATTTAAGCAAACCAAAGGAAATTGATGCGGCAGATTTACAGATGACACAGCTTGAGCTTGATTTACAGAAAGAGATTGATGCAGTAGAAACCGATTATCCGGATTATGACGAGTATTCCTATAACTTGGGGGAAATCGGGCATAACCCGTTTACCTTAATCAGCTATCTTTCCGCCCTGCATACGGAATTTACCGCCAGGGAAGTGGAAAACGGGATACAGTCGCTTTTTGATGAGATGTATACGCTGACCATGACGCCGGACACCGAAACAAGGACAGGCACAAGGACGGTCACTGACCCGGAAACAGGGGAGGAAACGGAAGAAGAATACGAGTATGAGGTCAGTATCCTGCGTGTCACGCTGACAGCCACACCGCTTGAAACGCTTGTTGCTGGCAAACTGGACAGCGAGCATACGGAAATCTATGCCACATACAACGAAACGGGCGGTCTTTTGCAGGAATTTGACTCACCGCTTGCGTTATACTGGTACAACTATGTTTCCGGCTACTACGGATACCGCAAGAATCCCGTAACCGGAAACGACGAATTCCACCGCGGCGTGGACATAGCGGTGCCGACAGGCACAGACGTTTATGCGGCGCATAACGGGACGGTAACGACAGCCGCCTATGACAGCCATTACGGGAATTATGTGGTACTTGAAAAGGACGGCTACACGACAAAATATGCGCACATGGACAGTTTAAGCGTCAGTGTGGGGCAGGAACTGGAAAAAGGGACGGTTATCGGGACGACGGGAAACACGGGAAGCAGTACCGGAAGCCACCTGCATATCGAATGCCTTTATGACGGGGAGTATTATAACCCGTTATTTTACTTTGAGGCAGGTGAGGGGACGCTGTACGGCGAAGCGCCGGGAGGCGGGGGCGGCGTGCCGCCGGGAAATGTGATACCGCCCGATTCCTATGATGATGCATCGGTGCAGACGCTGTTGGAGGAAGCCGCAAAATATCTCGGCTATCCGTATGTGTGGGGCGGTTCTTCCCCGTCAACAAGTTTTGACTGTTCCGGCTTTGTCTGCTGGGTGTTTACCAACAGCGGCGTGCATAACCTGCCACGGACGACGGCGCAGGGGATTTATAACCAGTGTACTCCGGTTTCGGCGGCAGACGCAAAAGCGGGGGACATCATCTTTTTTATGGGTACATATAATTCGGGCAATCCGGTGACCCATGTGGGAATTTACTGCGGGAACGGTGTAATGATTCATGCGGGCGATCCGATCAAGTATTCCTCAATCAACACGTCGTACTGGCAGAGTCATTATTTTTCATTCGGGTGTCTGAACTGAATACATATTTCTAATGATAACAAAGTCCGACAGAATGATGATTAATAACAAAATAACAAAATAACAATGGAAAGGGAGGATATTGTGACAAAGGACAGGTTAAAAAAGGAGCTTTCCAAAGTGGATGACCAACTTGCAGGACTGCAGGCAAGAAAAAAGGATTTGGAAGAACAGCTCCAGATGGCGGAGGATGCGGAGAAGATGAAATTCATCGAAAAGAATAAAATCTCACTGGACAGGCTGGCGCTTCTGAATAAGGTCAGCGAGGAAGAAATTTTAAGCCTGCTGAAACAGAAGGAAAAAGAGCAGGCTGGACAGTCAGAAAAGGAGGCAGGAAACAATGAAGAAAAACAGGTTATCAATTAAGGCGGTCATTTCGCTTATTTTATCACTGATACTTTTATGTATGCCCGCTATGGCATTTTCCATGAACAGGAATTATGTGGTGAACGTGCGGGCGGAGGATAAGAATAACTTCTCGGAATCTCAATGAATGTGATTCTAACCGAAGATTGACAACTGAA
>CAMWNY010000460.1 GCA_947175775.1 uncultured Lachnospiraceae bacterium
GATTTGATATGCGCACACTTCTTCGGCAACCGGAGGTAAGACCGCAGAGGGAAAAAAGAAGCCTGATGCAGCGCTTGGATTTTATTGATGCGCGGGCGGGGGTGAGCTACTGCGCCGGAAGCGAGGCAATTTACAGGGAGGTTCTACAGTCTTATGCGCTTGGAAAGCTGCGCGAGGAAATTGTGGATTATTATGAAAAAGAGGACTGGAAGAATTATGGCGTAAAGGTGCATGCGCTTAAAAGCACTTCACTGGGCATTGGCGCGGTGGAGCTGTCGGAGTTTGCGAAGGCGCTGGAAAATGCGGCGAGAAATGGGAATATCGGTTATGTAAAGGCGCAGCATGAGAATATTATGAAAGAGTATGACGAGCTGCTTGAAAGACTACGGGAGGTTTTGGAATGAGATATGACGTAATTATTATTGGTGCGGGACCGGGAGGGATTTTTTCGGCGTATGAAATGGTGAGTAAAAGCAGTGCGCTGAAAATCGCGGTGTTTGAGTCGGGTCATGCGCTTGAAAACCGCAAGTGTCCGATTGACGGAGAAAAGATTAAGAGCTGCATCCAATGCAAGAGCTGTTCGATTATGAGCGGTTTTGGCGGTGCGGGGGCGTTTTCCGACGGAAAGTACAATATTACGAATGATTTTGGCGGGACGCTGTTTGAACATATTGGAAAGACGCAGGCGCTTGACCTGATGCGGTATGTGGATGAGATTAATATGGCGTACGGTGGCGAAGGGACGAAGATGTACACGACTGCGGGGACGCATTTAAAGAAAATGTGTCTGCAGAATAAGCTCAATCTGCTTGATGCGTCGGTGCGTCATTTGGGAACGGACATCAATTATGTTGTGCTGGAAAATCTTTATGCCGAGATGAAAGATAAGGTTGATTTTTACTTTGATACGCCGGTGACGGATGTGGCGGTAACGCAGGACGGGTACCGGATTTGCTGCGGCGATGCGTCGTACGAATGTGACAGATGTGTCATTTCCGTGGGCAGAAGCGGGAGTAAGTGGATGGAGAAGGTTTGTGAAAGTCTTGACATATCCACGAAATCCAACCGTGTGGATATCGGCGTGCGCGTGGAGCTGCCGGCGGTGATTTTTTCGCATCTGACGGATGAGCTTTATGAGAGCAAGATTGTTTACCGCACGGAGAAGTTTGAGGACAGGGTGCGGACGTTTTGCATGAACCCGTACGGGATTGTGGTGAACGAGAACACCAACGGGATTGTCACGGTGAACGGGCACAGTTATGAAGATGAACAAAAACAGACGGCGAATACAAACTTTGCGCTTTTGGTGGCAAAGCATTTTTCGGAGCCGTTTAAGGACAGCAACGGCTACGGCGAGAGCATTGCGCGGCTTTCCAACATGCTGGGCGGCGGTGTGATTGTGCAGCGGTTCGGCGATTTGGTGCGCGGAAGAAGGAGCAACATGAAGCGTATCGAGGAAGGGCTTGTGACGCCGACGCTTGCGGCGACGCCGGGCGATTTGAGTCTTGTGCTGCCGAAGCGTATTTTGGACGGGATTATCGAAATGATTTACGCGCTCGACAAGATTGCGCCGGGGACGGCGAACGACGATACGCTGCTTTATGGTGTGGAAGTGAAATTCTACAATATGGAGGTTGATATCGACGAGAATCTTGAGAGCCGCTACAAGGGGCTTTATGTCATCGGCGACGGCAGCGGCGTGACGCATTCGCTGTCGCACGCGTCGGCGAGCGGTGTGTATGTGGCGCGGCAGATTTTGGGGCAGATATAAAAATTTCTTGTGCAGCGCCCAATTCTCTGTTATACTCGAACACATAGGTTTTGTGAAACCGGAATATACAATACGAGGGAGAATTGGAAATGACACAGGCAAAAATCTGCATTTTGATCGCGATTGTGTTCTACTTGGGGCTGGTGCTCTATATCGGCTATCGCTGTTCAAAGAAGAATAAAAACACGGATGACTTTTATCTTGGAGGAAGGAAGCTGGGACCGTTTGTTACGGCGATGAGCGCCGAAGCATCGGACATGAGCAGTTATCTGCTGATGGGGATTCCAGGACTGGCATATCTGAGCGGTATTGCGGACGCAGGATGGACGATTATCGGACTTGCTGCCGGAACATACCTGAACTTTTTGATTGTGGCAAAAAAGCTGCGCCGTTATTCTAAGATTGCGGACAACGCAATCACACTGCCGCAGTTTTTTAAGAACAGATACCATGACAGCAGCAATTCGCTTTTATTTATCGCTGCGATTGTTATCGTAGTCTTTTTTATCCCGTACACGGCGTCGGGCTTTGCCGCATGCGGAAAGCTGTTTTCCAGCCTGTTTGGCGTGAATTATATGGCGGCAATGATTGTCAGCGCGATTGTGATTGTGGGTTATACGACGCTCGGCGGTTTTTTGGCGGCGTCCACGACGGACTTGATTCAGAGCATTATTATGACGATTGCGCTGATTGTGGTGCTTTTGTTTGGCGTGAACGTGGCAGGCGGTTTTGACGTGGTGCTTGACAACGCAAAGTCGCTTTCGGGCTATCTGACGATGTTTGCAACGCACAACGCGGCGGACGGGACC
>CAMWNY010000461.1 GCA_947175775.1 uncultured Lachnospiraceae bacterium
CCGCAATGTTCATGCTACCAAGGATTAAAGACTCCCCGCATGTCGAGCACGCGCCGTAAAGACCAAAAAGGGGAATGTGGTAATCCTTTATTCCAAATGAGCTTGCGATATTTTGTCCGAGCAAATCTCCGGCAAATAAATAGCGGACGTCATCCGCCTGTGCGCACGTCTTTTGCAGCGTGAGCGCAACTGCCTGCTTTTGAAGCTGGCTTTCCGCCTTTTCCCACGAATCTTCGCCAAACATATCATTTTTGTCGCCGCTTACCTTATCAAAGCTGCCCGCAAGCGGTCCCTCATTTTCCATCTGCCCTACAATATTTCCGCTGCCCATAATCAGCACTGGCTTAGCATATGCCACACTCGATGTACCTAGGGGTTTGTTTTTTGATGCGTTGTTTTCCACGTGGTATCCTCCTGTTATTTTTTATTATGACACTTATTTTTCCTAAAATTATCATAACTATACAGGCTCTTTACAGTTCACGAAAAACTATACAATCAAACGCCATTCCATTTTAGTGTTATGTTCTTAACAGATACTTATCCAGTATTTGCACTAAATTACTTGTATGTGCTCTTTTTACACTGCTCGACAACATCTCAACCTGGATTTCCTCAATTTTCCTTTTTCTTCGAAAAGCTTCTGCTTCCTGTACTTTTTGGGAATCCGAAATTGTTTTTCCTAAAAATACCTCTTCCACATCATGACAAAACCAAAGCAACTCATAACCGTGCTCTTCACAAAATTGTCTAATGTCGTCCAGTTCCTTCTCATGTTTCTTGTTTTTTTCAAATTCATCTGTATCAATGCAATATATAACTTTTGTTTCTCCAATCGTAAAGGCTTTTGTTTTCTCACTGATTTCTTTCAGCACACTTTGGGACTTATATTTCGATTTAGAACCCATATACACTTTGCTGATTTTGACTTGATTATTGATTGTATACAAATGACGAATTGCATCCATTAAATATATGCTGTCCGTATCTGCTTTTTTATTTGTTTCCACACAAAATATCATTTGAATCGCCATACGCTGTCACTCCCCAAAAATTCCTACAAAATCCGTAGCATCAATATTAAATGGAGAGTCTTCTATCAAACCATTCTTATAGCAGTTATCCGGAGATGCATTTCCCCGGGAGGTCCACGAAACCAAATGATTATCACTGGATAAGAAATCAATGGAATTTTTATTTTCCTTTAACACCGTCATCGGGTCTAAATTATGGGTCGTAAAGCATAGTTGTCCTTTGCCGTAATACATAAAATATTCAATAAGTTTACATAAATATACATCATTTAAATTTGAATCCATTTCGTCCACAAATACAATTCTTCCTCTGCTTGCAGCCACAAAACAGTCAAATAGCCTTATCAGCTTTTTAATTCCCGTACTTTCAAACTCTTTATTAATCACATACCCGCCATAATTCAAATTTAAGTCGCATATATACTCCTCTCCATTTTCTTTTGCATCAATATCTATTGACACCAAATCCGATTTAAAAATTTTGATAAACTGTGTCAGCTGACTAATTCTTTCCTTATACTCCTCAAAACCCTTTTTATCAACATGACTTTCATTCACACTGGAAAATATATTGATACTATCTTCATAGCCAAAAAGTTCATCAATCATTTTCTGTTTATCCAATCCATTTCCTCTTATTTTTTTACGCCAAAAATACAATTCATGCTGGTCCTCTTCTGCAATATATACTTTTATTACCATCGTGAGTGTTGAACATGCTAAGATATTGATAAATAAAGTAACACCAACCGAATCCTTGATTATATTGTCCACTTCGAAATTTATCAAGTACAAACTAATAAAGGAATGAGAAGACAATAAGTTCATTGTTTTCCTTTCTATCCATTCTCTTTCATTGTCACCACAATCAAGAAATACCAGTTCGCCATTTTTAATTTCAAAAACCATTTTATACCTGCTGTTTGCATAATTGCCATTTTTCACCTTCAGGTGTTCAGACTGGATTTCATATATTCCGTCTTCACGTTTTCCTATGCATACTGAATAGTGATATACCCTGCTCGTGTTATTCGAACAAAAAATAAATTCGCAGTCAAAGCAAAAATTTTGTGTTACTTTATTGACTATTTCATCCAAAAATATCTGTGTTTTCGAATCATTTAAATAATTATCATCCAATATTAAATTCTGAAAGATTTTAACTGCCGTAACGAGAGCAGACTTTCCTGCACCATTTTCACCATAAATTGCTTTCACCCGATACTTTTCCGAATCAAACCCTTTATCAACCGTTTTTTTATAGAAACTCAGGTGTACTTTCTCTTGAATACTTTTTATTCCGGAAACATCCATATTTAGTAAATAGAATATATTTTTCATTTCATTACCCCTTTTTATTTTATTATAACGCAGTTTGCGCAGAAATATTACAAAACGTATTTTTTTCATCTATAATTATAATGTTTTTTTTCTAAAAAAGCAATAAAAAAAGGGTCAGCCCCTGTTTTCATTTGCATATTTTTTGCTCTGTTCCGGTATCAGCTCCATATCCGGGAAAGAATCTATTTTCAT
>CAMWNY010000462.1 GCA_947175775.1 uncultured Lachnospiraceae bacterium
CAAGCGCAATATCGGTAGGACTGATTAAAGACGCGAAACGGTATATTGGTGTTGTATACAATCCGTATCTTGACGAGGTCTTTACGGCGGTGAAGGGAAAAGGCGCATTTTTAAACGACAGCCCTATTCAGGTATCAAAACAGCCGCTTGAGAACGGCATCGTGATTTTTGGAACAGCTACCTATTATGAAGAATATGCAAAAGCGACCTTTGACATGGCATATGATTATTACTGCAAGGCGCTTGACGTACGGCGCAGCGGGTCGGCAGCCCTTGATTTGTGCAACGTTGCGGCAGGACGTGCGGAGCTGTTCTTTGAGCTGCGGCTTTGCCCGTGGGACTATGCGGCTGGTTCTCTGATTGTGGAAGAGGCGGGCGGCGTGGTTACGACGATTGACGGCGGCAAACTTCCGCTGAATGAAGGCTGCGGCGTGCTGGCAACGAATGCGGTATGCAGAAAGACCGATTGATTTTAAAATGATGCAACTTTTGGGAACAATGTTTATTTAGCGCCATATGTAAGCATTCATACGGCAGGACACCCTATTGACGCAAAATAAGAAATACAGATGTGGAATATAAAAATTAGGAAACGGAGTACAAAGAATATTTGTTTGAAATTCAGTGAAACACTCTAGTCCTATAAATCAAAACGGAGGATTATGAACAAATGGTGAATTTTAATATTCAGCAATTAGAATGGACAAGAGAGCCGCAAAGTTATGTTATTCACGACGGACGTATTGAAATGGTCACGAAACCGCATACGGATTTGTGGCAAAGAACGTACTATCATTTCAGAAACGACAATGCTCCTGTTTTGCAAATGGAAACAGACGAAAAATATTTCTCTTTCATTGTGAAAACAGATTTTTCGGAAAGTCACCATAGGTTCGACCAGTGCGGGATTGTAATGTATTTGGATAGCGACAACTGGTTAAAGGCTTCAGTAGAGTATGAAAATGATACTTTTCAAAATCATGGTAGTGTAGTTACTAATCATGGTTATTCTGATTGGGCAACTACGGCAATTCCGACAGATGTTAAAACAATGTGGTATCGGCTAAGCCGTCGAGAGGACGATTACTGTATTGAATGTTCGCAAGACGGTAACAATTTTAGGCAAATACGTGTTTGCCATATGTTAGAGGGAGCAGATGTTATAAAGTTTGGTATTTATGCCTGTAGCCCAGAGGAATCATCGTTCAAAGCAGTGTTTACAGACATGGATATTACGGAATGTGCGTGGAAAGCACATGATGGACAAGCGCCCGATTTAGAATAACTGAAACAAAAAACAAACAACTGTCATTGATAAATAATAAGCAGCGGTACAGAACATATCGGACAGTATTGGCGTCGTGCAGAAGAATATCATGGAAATGGGAATCTATATCAGTATTAATGAGAAAATTAAGAAAATATTGACTGTAGACGATTCCGGTGAGCGCAACCGCGATGCCAGGCTTTAGCACAATCACGCGCCGATGAAAATGATATGGAGGTTGGAAATTGTCATATGGAGAGAACGAAATTAAAGTATATCAGTACATGGTATGAAAACATGGGACGGTGCAGGGAGGAAAAAGAGGCGGCGTTTCTTCCCGACGAGGGCGAAGAGAACTATCTGCTCAATTTATATCCCGATGTGACGTATCAGATCTTTGAAGGGTTTGGCGGGGCGCTTACGGAATCGGCGGGGTATATATACAGTCTGATGAACCCGGAGCAGAAGGAGGAACTGCTGCGGGCGTATTTTGCCGGGAATGAAATGGGGTACCGCTTGGTGCGCATTCCGATTGACAGCTGTGATTTTTCCCTTGGGCATTATGAGGCGGTGGAAAATGCGCAGGATAAGGCGTTTGCGCAGTTTCAGATGGAGAGGGTGGAGAAGCATATTTTTCCGCTGTTGGACGATGCGCAGAGGGTGTATGGCGGCAGGCTGGAGATTATGCTGACGCCGTGGAGCCCGCCGGCTTATATGAAGACGAACGGGGACAGAAATCATGGCGGAGAATTGAAGCAGGAATACAAAAAGGTGTGGGCGGATTATATTTGCCGCTATATCAAGGAATATCGAAAGCGCGGGTATTTGGTGAGGCGCATCAGCCTGCAGAATGAGCCGAAAGCGGTTCAGACGTGGGATTCGTGTGTGTATACGGCGCAGCAGGAAAAGGAATTTTTGCGGGACTATCTATGGTCTGCATTGCAGGAGAATGATTTATCGGATATTGAGGTCTTTATTTGGGACCACAATAAGGAGCGTGCGTATGAGCGTGCCTGTGAAATAATTGACGATACAACGGCGCATATGGTTGCGGGAATTGCGTTTCACTGGTACAGCGGGGACCATTTTGAGGCACTGCAGATGATTCGGGAGCGTTTTCCGGATAAGAAGCTGATTTTGTCGGAGGCATGCATTGAGTACAGTAAGTTTGCGTCCGATGATTATTTGAAAAATGCGCAGAAGTATGCACATGATATGATTGGAAATATGAACCACGGCATGAATGCGTTTTATGACTGGAATGTTGTGTTGGACGAAACAGGCGGACCGAATCATG
>CAMWNY010000463.1 GCA_947175775.1 uncultured Lachnospiraceae bacterium
TTGTTGCGTAGTCCACGAAAATCAGGTCGCAGACTTCCCTGTTAGACATGTTTTGATTGCTCATAATTGTTTTCCTCCTTCTTATGAGTAGAATGTACTCTTGGAATCTCTCTTGCACCTGCCTTTGTGGCTGATTTTCCGCCATATGCACATAAATTTCATCAACGTACGTTCCACGTACGCCTCATAAATTTATGCGCATCTGACAAAAAATCGTCTTACAAAATCAGTCACAAAGAGACTCCGAGAGTACATTAGAATAAAATATTAAAATGTAACGGAATAGCAGATATTTGTTTCTGTTATTCACAGTAAGGAAAACGGGATGGAACTGCTGGAAGCCTTGGAATATAAGGCGTTGCGGGGAATTTAAAAAAGTCTAGTTGTGTATGGAATGAAACGGAAGCTTTGAGAGAGGCGGAGGAAAATGAGAGATTTTGGTATTCTTTTTAGGAAGAAAATGGTATACTAATAATTATAAACAGTATGTTTCCTGAGTGTGAAAGCCAAAGGGGATGATTTGTCGGCTTTTATGTTTTTTATCAGACAGTGATACGGAATATGATTTGGAAGATGAAAATATACTGCCGCAGCAAAAAAATAATGGATTGATGGAAAGAGGGGACTGATAATATGATGTATCCGTATGCAACATTGAACGATGATACAGAGATAACACATTCGGAAATGCTGCCCGATGGAAAAGTAAAGGTATATATAGAAACTCCTGATTTAAAGGACGGATTCCATAATGCAACATGCTATCTGCCAGAACATTCATGGGAAGACGTGAATGGGTATTCTGATTCGGAGATGGATTTTTTTAAGGAATTTGTCCGCAATAATGCCCATTTAATACTCGAGTTTTCCAAAGAAGGAGGTATCCTAAATGCCTCAAATTTTTAGGATTGGCTCATATATAATCTATTTTTGGTCAAATGAAAATAATCCGCTTGAGCCGGTACATGTACACATTGCGGAAGGAAAGGCAACAGCAAATGCGACAAAAATATGGATAACAAGTTCGGGAAAGGCTTTATTGTGTAATAATAATTCCCGCATTCCACAAAGGACATTAAATAATATGGTAAGATACATTGAGGCGAACAGCAGCATGATTACCAGTAAGTGGTATGCACAGTTTGGGGAAATCAGTTATTACTGCTGACAGGCTTAAAAGGCAGGTGTATCAAGACATGCCTGCGCCTTGTCGTACCATTCCTGGTATTTCTCGATTTTATTGGTGGTGTTTTCGTCCGTGACATCCTCGACGGAGAGCGTGCCGTCGGAGAGGTCTTTTTCGAGCTGTGATTTTTCGTAGCCGAAGGAGCTGATCCAGTTCCCGCGCAGTGTCTTTTCCGCGCCGGAGATTTCGTCCGCGTATTTCTGCAGGTGGGCGGGGGTGCTCTTTAAGTAATCGTTTAGGAGTGCGTCGGACTGACCGTAGAACTTCTTTTCATTGATGAGTTCCCGGTCGAGCATGGTTTGGAGCTCTTCGAGATTCTGTCTGTATTCCTCTAAGTGGGTGTCTCTGCCGGAGCCGGATGGGGAAACATCTTTTGGTTTATTGGAAGGATCGGTATCTGTATATTGTAAGTAATTGGCAAGTTTCTGCTGTTCTAAAGCGATGATTCTCCTGATTCCTTCTTTTGCCTCGTTTATCTGATCCGTGCCGCCGCTTTCCTCCGCTTCCATGAGAAAGGTCCTTGCCTCTGCGAGATGGTATAATGATTCCGCGCTGAAGCCTGCTGCCTGCGCAAGGGAATAAATCGCATCGACATCGGCGGAAGTGTCCAGTGCATTGGCATTTGCTAGGGGGCCGCTGCTGATTGGTGGTTTAGCCTTTTTAAATAAGGCATGTCACTCCCGCCGTTTCCAGCCACGTTGTAGCCATACAGCACTATCTATTCACTATAATTAAGCTTCCCAGCACTGGAGGACAGCAGCCTCTAATTACGGTTCGTTTTATAGAACACCGCAGGTTGACGAATCCTGCACATTCCTGCCTTTGAAATTTGTATATCATGAATAACTCAGGCATGAAGGGCATATTCAAAACAATTAACAGTGTTTGAAATCCGTACACTTGTACGACGTTTACCGGTGTTGTTTAATCCGGCAAAAAGTCCGGCACCGATGCCGATTGTCCTGTTGCTACTTGTCAAGGACGTATTCATCATTTTTTATCTCTTTTTCTCAAATTGCCTTGTTTTCCATGTTCTAGGTCATGGAGAATGACACGTTTTAGCTTGTCCTTTACACTTTGGGTACTTGTAGCAGAAAAATGTACCTCAACTAAATATCTTGTTTTGTCAATCGTCTGCTGTAAACAGGGTGTTAATCGCCCTGTGGTATTGGTCTGAATGTTGGCACGCATGTTCCTCTTTTATGGACCAAAAATAGAGCATATAGATTTTTCAGTTTCTATATGCTCTGATGCCGTTACGATATTCAATTTTGAATGATATGATTGATTATGTCAACTGCATTGATTGGCTTTCCAACTCTTTTATTGTATCAAGAGATAATTCTGTATAATCGGCTATATCTTCCAATGACA
>CAMWNY010000464.1 GCA_947175775.1 uncultured Lachnospiraceae bacterium
TACTTAACCATTTCAGTTGCCATATCCGTATCGCGAATCTGGCTCTCTGCCGCTGTCGTGTTCTCAGCAATGTTATCCAAGTTCTTAATTGTGTGCTCTAAGCGGTTCTGAATCGCGCCGATTGCGGAACGCTGTGTAGAAACCTTTCTGATTGCCGCACCGATGGTATCAATTGCAGAAGTCGCATTGTTTCCATTCGTGCCATCTACTCTGATACCGTTGATTCCAAGAGTCTTGGCATTCATGGCATCAATCGCGATGTTAATCTTGTTGTTCAGCGTACCGTCAGCTCCTACATGGAAGCTCATCTGCAAAGCAGCCGTCTTATCTTTTGCCGCTGCAACACGGTTTGTTAACGTACTAAGCGTCAGCTTATTACCAAGTGCATCATATACGGAAGGGGCTTCTGCTCTAGACGCAACTGCTTCAGCGCCTACTGCACCTGATGCCGTAAAATACTGGTCAAGTCCGTTTGCAGGTATTGCATTGCCATCCTTATCATAGATAGCATAAACCTCTGACGTGCTTTCTGCTGCTTTTGCCACATTGGCTGTCATAACCGCAGATTCACCGGCTTTAATCGTTCCGGCAATTGTTGCCTCTGCAACAGTTTTTCCCTCTGCATTTACGATTTTAAAAGTACCGCCGGTAGCGGAAACAGTCTGAATCTTAAATACAGATTTTGCATCACTTCCGTTTAAGGAAAGAACATACTCATTTGTTCCGCCTACATTCGTAGTAACCGCTACAGTCACACCCTGATCCCTTACTGCCTTGGCAAGCGCATTCTGGTATGTTGTCGAAACCTCAGAGTTTGCAAATGTTAATGTAAACTTTGCACCTGTAGCAGTGTCATCCGCAAATGTTGTCACTGCCTTTGTCTCTACTTGACCCTTTTTGTACTTAAACGAATATCCCTTCGCTAACTTCTGATCACCCTTTAAAAGATAAGTCTCATTAAACTTTGTTGTCTCAGCGACACGATCTATTTCCTGTGAGAGCTGGTCAATTTCGTCCTGAATAAATGCACGGTCTGTTGCTGCGTTTGTGCCGTTCGCCGCCTGAACTGCAAGCTCATTCATTCTCTGAAGCATGTCATGAACTTCTGTCAAAGCGCCTTCTGCTGTCTGCACTGCGCTGATACCGTCTTCTGCATTTGCAGATGCCTGATTCAAGCCTCTGATCTGCTTTCTCATTTTCTCAGAAATTGCAAGCCCTGCTGCATCATCTGCTGCACGGTTTACTCTGTAACCTGAAGAAAGCTTCTCTGTTGATTTTGCCAACGATCCCGTTGTAATTCCTAACATTCTGTTAGAGTTCATTGCCTGTAAATTGTGCTGTACTACCATAATTATACCTCCTTGTATTTGACGCAGACGAATCCTTTCGCCCGCCATTTTTGTACTATATCAGTACCCTATTCAGTTGTCTCGGAACGGCTTTATCCGCCGGTTCCATCTATAATATCTGACGCCGCCCGCGCATTGGAACACGTCTGCTCCTGCTTGCGGCTCAGGTATTATCCCTTACATATTTTATATCGGTAAGTTGTCAGAAAACTTTAGCTATTTTTTGAAATTTTAAAACAATTTATGCATTCATCACTCGTTCCAGTTCTGCCTTGCATTCGTTATACTTACCAATAAACATATCCGCCATGTCATCCTGTCCCATCTGTCTGTACAGCGCCATAATATTTTCATAGCAGTTTAACAGATTTGCGCCAAGATCATTACAATCCGGCATTGTAACGATTTTAATATACATCAAAAGCGCCTTTAATGTCTGATTGTTCTCAAGAAGCACCGACGCATGTGTAAATGCATATTTTGCTGTCTTAATCTGATCCGCGTACCGCTCCATAAGCGCCAGTGCATCCGCCTGCCGCTCCTCATAGCAATAGGACCTCGCCAGCGTTGTAATCATCACTTGCACATATGCATACTCTATAGAAGGAACACGTTCCAAAGCTTTTTCAAAAAGCGTTATCGACTTTGCATAGTTTTCTATAATATGCTCCGACTGACCTGCCTGAAACAGCAGATACGGATCATCCGGCGATTTTTCAAGATTCTGATACAGCATCTCAAGATTCCTGTTCTGCTTTTCCCGCATCTGCTCCGGCGTCAGATAATATCCATGATGAATCACTTCCATCGGAATAATAAAGGTATTTTGAATTTCCTTGCGTCTTGCCTCATCTTTGTACGCAATCTGCTCATGAATCGGACTGATATATGTATAGTAATTCCTGTTATACATTCTGACGACGCGGTCTATCGAATACCTGTCTTTCCCGTCCGCGCCAATCACAAGATTTTTGAGGTCAAACGCGCCAAGGAATTTTGGGTAGCGCTGCATCAAAATACGCAGCCCCTGTACATTTATGCTGTTAAGATATTCATCACAGTCTATCGCCATAATCCAATTGTTGGAAGCATTCGCCGCACAAAAATTTCTTGCCGCGCTGAAATCGCCAATCCACTCAAAATCCAATACCTTGTCTGCGTACTTCATGGCAATCTCTTTTGTACGGTCCGTTGAGCCTGTATCCG
>CAMWNY010000465.1 GCA_947175775.1 uncultured Lachnospiraceae bacterium
GTCAATAACCTCCTGCCTGCGCTCATAACAAAAGTCAATATCGATATCCGGCATCGAAACACGCTCAGGATTGAGAAAACGCTCAAATAGAAGACCATAGCGTATCGGGTCAATGTTCGTAATCTGCAAACAGTACGAAACAATGGAGCCGGCTGCGCTTCCGCGCCCCGGTCCTACGGGAATACCGTTCTCCCGCGACCAGTTGATAAAATCCCAAACAATCAGGAAATAGTCCACATATCCCATATTCTTTATGACGTCCAGCTCATAGTTAAGCTTCTCCACAAGCGTTCCGTCATCATCGGGATAACGCTCCTTTAAACCGTCAAGACAGATTTTGTTTAAATAAGTCCACGAATCATACCCGTCAGGTACCTCAAACCGCGGCAGCTTTGTCACGCCAAACTCAATTTCCACATTGCACCGCTCGGCAATCAGCGCCGTGTTTGTGACAGCCTCCTGCGCATACGGAAACAGCTCCCGCATCTCCAACTCGCTTTTTACATAATACTGACCGCCGTCATAGCGCATTCTGTCCGTATCTGACACCTTCTTCGCCGTTTGGATACAGAGCAGAATATCGTGCGGTTTTTCGTCCTCGGCATACGTGTAATGAATATCGTTTGTCGCAACTAACGGAATATCCATCTCCTTACTGATACGCATTAAGGACGCATTCACCGTCTTTTGTGCCGGAATGCCGTGATCCTGCAGCTCCAAAAAATAATTTCCCCTTCCAAAGCAGTCGAGATATTTCTGAACGCAGTTTTTTGCTTCCTGATAAAGCCCTTTTACGATAAGGCGCGGCACTTCGCCCGCAAGACATGCCGAAAGTGCAATAATACCCTCATGGTACTTGTTTAGAACCTCCATATCGACACGCGGCTTATAATAATAACCTTCCGTAAAACCAATACTCACGATTTTCATTAGATTTGCATATCCGGTATTATTTTCTGCAAGCAAAACAAGATGATGATACCGGTCCTCACCACCCGTAAGCTCCTTATCAAAACGTGAATTTGGCGCTACATACACCTCACAGCCAAGAATTGGCTTAATACCATTTGCCTTTGCTTCCTTATAAAAATCAATAACACCATACATAACCCCATGGTCCGTTATTGCTCCGCTGTCCATGCCAAGCTCTTTGATGCGCTTAACATATTCCTTTATTTTGTTGGAGCCATCCAGCAGGCTGTATTCCGTATGAACATGCAGATGCGTAAATGCCATTGAATCCACCTCATTTCTTAACACATTTTAACAATCACATTTTCTTTTGTCAAACGAATTTCCCGTACTGCTCTTTGCAATCGAGTAGGGAAACGACCCTCTCCACTACTCGCCGCGCCGGGCACCCAAAGGAAATGTGCATAAAAACACCCAGGCTTTCTATGCCTGAGTGTCCTTCCTTCATATGAATCAAGCTTCCTTATACCTCTAAACGCTCTATTTTCCTGTAAGAAACTTAAATACGGCAATAATAGGAAACAATGCCGATAAGTAGCCAAGCGTCCGCACTTCACTCTCATCTTTTTCATCCAGCTTTGCATATATCTTAATGTAACATGTGCCGGCACAGATCACTGTCAAAATAATGCTAAGAATAGTGCCTGCCAAAGGAATGATTGAGACGGCAACTGCGATTAAATACCATAGCTTAAATACAATCCCGGGTACTTCAAATGATAAAACCTCCATGTTGTACTCACCGTCTAAATCCAATGACACAGCCGCAAGCGCCCAGTATAACCCCAACGGCGCAAACCACGCCAGCCACGGCTTATTATATCCCAACGCCTTAAGTGCTTCCATATGTGAAAACGAATAAAGTACATAACATATCAGAGTCACAATGAGTATAATACCTATAATTGTTTCTACATTTAACATATATCTACTCCTATCGTAAATCAGGCAGCCCATTTAATCACAAAACATATTTACTCACAAATCATTTTTAAGACATAACGTTTTCACTTACGCTAAACCGCTTGCAATTTCCGCCATTAGCCTTCCTACAATTGTAATAAATCCCAAATCCACCGCTCCGATTTTCGGCGCTCTGTTAAAGTAATCGAAGGAAACCACTGCACGCACCTCTTCACCGCACAGTGCGACGCACTGTACAAACTCCTTATTCTCCTGAAGTTCATAAAGCTGATGCATCTTGGGCTGTTGCATTGCAAGCTTTCCAAAATTCTTCTCCACGCGCACACCGCGCCTGTCAAACTGCTTCTCAATGCTGTCTTCCTTGATACACGCAAGTGATTCGATGGGATTGATATACTTTCCTGAAATACCTACTCTATGAAGATCGTCTCCTGCATATACCGAAATTCCGTCCACATCAAGGTAGCTGCGAAGTTTTTCCATAACTTCATCAAATACCGCAGCCCCATCTGTGTTAAGCATCAGAACAAGATCTGACATCACTTCCGCTTTCTTATCATCGCTCGCAACTGCCTTAATTCCAATGCTGCGCTCTGAAATCGCCGCGTCCTCCACTACGCCATGTTTCACCTCGTCGTAGATAATATAGCGG
>CAMWNY010000466.1 GCA_947175775.1 uncultured Lachnospiraceae bacterium
CTTCCGAGCTTTACAATGAAGAGGATGGAACGTATCATTTCAGCGGGGAGACGGAGTTAAAGCGCAGAAGGGCGCAGGTCGACGGAAGCAAGGTTGGCGAGTGCTACGAGGCAGGCGAGACATCCGGCGCCAAAGCGGATGAGCAGGTCATCACAAGGACGACAGAAGAGATGATTGCGTATTATGAAACGCTGATTGAGCGGTATCCGATTGTCTCAATTGAGGATGGTCTTGCAGAAGACGATTGGGACGGCTGGGCGGAGCTGACAAAACGGATTGGCGACAAAGTCCAATTGGTCGGTGACGACTTGTTTGTCACAAATACAAAGCGGCTTGATGCAGGAATCAAGAAGCATGTTGCCAATGCAATTCTTGTGAAAGTTAATCAGATTGGTACGGTCAGCGAGGCGATTGAGGCGGTGGAAATGGCGCAGCATAACGCGTACAAGGCGGTTATCAGCCACCGCAGCGGTGAGACGGAGGACCCGTTTATCGCGGATCTCGCAGTCGCGATGAACGCGGGTCAGATTAAGACTGGTGCGCCGTGCCGAAGCGACAGGGTGGCAAAGTATAATCAGCTCCTTCGTATAGAAGAGGAGATTGACCTTGTTTCAAAATATCTTGATCCGTTTGATAAAATTTAGGCGATTGTATATGGGGTCTTCTGTGAATAAAATCATGGAAGACCTTTTTATGCACACGGCACCCAAAGGAAATATGTCATCAGATCGATGAATCGGTTCGCTGACGGGTGCCCGGCGCGACGGGTAGGGGAAGATGAATCTTCTCTACTCGATTTGGTGATTGAACTTGCGTCTTTCCTATGATATAATTGAAAGAAAATTTTGAAAACGGTATAAGAAGGAGAAGGTAATGTCTAAAGAGTATTCAATTGAAACCAAATGCATACAATCGGGCTGGAAACCTGAAAATGGGGAGGCAAGAGTGCTTCCGATTTATCAGTCAACCACTTTCAAATATGAAACTTCTGATGAGATGGGAAAGCTTTTTGATCTCGAGGCGGAGGGGTATTTTTATACAAGGCTTCAAAATCCGACAAACGATGCGGTGGCGCAGAAAATTTGTGAGTTGGAGGGAGGAGTTGCCGCAATGCTCACATCCTCGGGGCAGGCGGCAAACTATTATGCGGTGTTTAATATCTGTGAGGCGGGCGACCATGTGATTATGTCGTCAACTGTTTATGGCGGCACGTTCAATCTTCTTACGGTTACGATGAAAAAAATGGGAATTACATGTACAATCGTTGACCCTGACGCGGATGAGGAGACGTTACATAAAGCATTTCAGGAGAATACTAAGTGCGTTTTGGCGGAATCCATCGCAAATCCTGCGTTGGTTGTACTGGATTTTGAAAAATTTGCAAAGGCGGCACATGCGCATGGGGTGCCTTTGATTGTTGACAATACATTTGCAACGCCGATAAACTGCCGTCCGTTTGAGTTCGGCGCGGATATTGTGACGCATTCGACCAGTAAATATATGGATGGACATGCCATGAGCCTGGGCGGTGCGATTGTTGATTCGGGTAATTTTGACTGGACTGAATATGGAGATAAGTTTCACGGCTTGACGACGCCGGACGAATCATATCATGGCGTGACATATACGGAAAAGTTTGGAAAGAAAGCATATATTACAAAAGCTACAGTACAGCTTATGCGCGATTTGGGTTCGGCACAGTCGCCCATGAATGCGTTTTTGCTCAATGTCGGTCTTGAGACGCTTCATTTAAGGGTACCAAGGCATTGTGAAAATGCTTTAAAAGTGGCGACATGGTTAGAACAGCATGACAAGGTGGCATGGGTCAACTATCCGGGCTTAAAGAGCAGCAAATATTATGAACTGGCGCGCAAATATATGCCCAACGGAACCTGCGGCGTAATTTCGTTTGGTTTAAAAGGCGGCAGGGACGTGAGCGTATTGTTTATGGATCGTTTAAAGCTTGCCGCAATTGTGACACATGTGGCAGATGCGAGAACATGCGTACTGCATCCGGCGAGCCATACGCACAGGCAGATGAATGATGCGCAGTTAAAAGAGGCAGGCGTGCAGCCTGATTTGATTCGGTTCTCTGTCGGAATTGAAAATGCGGACGACATTATTGCGGATATTGAGCAGGCGCTTGCCGCTATTTAAATAATATGAAGGCGATTATGAAAAATAAAGGTTATATTACGGCAATTATGCTTGGGGCTGTCTTAATAGCTGCATTGATTGTGCGTGTATTTTATATTCAAAATATGATGAATAAGGTTAATGTGGACGAAGAGCTTTTAAAAATGGCGATGTTGGAGGGAAACGGTATATCGGCTGTCCGCATTTTTACGGGCGGTTTTTCCGTGAAGGCAGCTTATGTTTTTGGCATGTCCGTTTCCTGCATGATATTTGGGAATCTTGCAGTGGCAGGCGTGTATTTGAATGTAGCGCTTCAGATGCTTGCGGTTTTGATGCTTTTTGGGACGGGGAAAAATTTCCTAAACAGAACTTTGGGATTTGTTATGAGTGCGGTGTATGCG
>CAMWNY010000467.1 GCA_947175775.1 uncultured Lachnospiraceae bacterium
CTATGAAGGTGTCAAAGCGCAAAAAATGACACGTGTGTCACCTTTAAACGAATTAACAAGAGAAATTATAAAACTTCCGCAGTAGCCGTTGATGCCTGCGGAAGTCTTTTGGTTTCCTGTTAATTTTTAAAACTGTGTATTGGCGCAGGAATTCTTCCTCCGCGATTAACAAATGCATCGCATGAAAAACCGTTCACCGGCATAATCGGCGCATGACCCAACAATCCGCCAAACTCAACATTATCTCCGACCGTCTTACCGACAACAGGTATAATACGTACCGCCGTTGTTTTTTGGTTAATCATGCCGATTGCAAGTTCGTCCGCTATGATACCGGAAATTGTCGTCGCCTTTGTATCTCCCGGAATTGCAATCATATCAAGACCTACTGAACACACACAGGTCATTGCCTCCAGTTTTTCAAGCGTAAGCGCACCTGCGTTTACAGCGTCTATCATGCCCTGATCTTCACTGACCGGAATAAATGCTCCGCTTAATCCGCCAACATAAGAAGATGCCATTACGCCGCCCTTCTTCACCTGATCATTTAACAATGCCAATGCCGCCGTCGTGCCAGGCGCCCCCGCATACTCCAAGCCAATCTCACATAATATATCTGCCACACTGTCGCCGATTGCAGGCGTTGGCGCAAGTGAAAGGTCAACAATGCCAAACGGAATGCCCAAACGTTTTGATGCCTCCTGTGCCACAAGCTGACCGACCCTTGTTACCTTAAATGCAGTCTTTTTAATTGTTTCACATAAAATTTCAAAGTTCTTTCCGCGCACACGTTCCAGTGCATTTTTTACTACACCCGGACCACTGACCCCTACATTAATAATTGCGTCCGCCTCCGTCACTCCGTGGAACGCTCCTGCCATAAACGGATTGTCATCCGGCGCATTACAGAATACCACGAGCTTGGAGCAGCCAATCGAGTCATTCTCCTTGGTCAGCTCTGCCGTTTCTTTTATAATGTCCCCCATAAGGCGTACCGCATCCATATCAATTCCGGTTTTTGTTGAGCCAAGGTTTACTGAACTACAGACAAGCTGTGTCTCGGCAAGCGCTTTTGGGATAGAACGCAGAAGCAGTTCATCAGCTTTTGTCATGCCTTTTGAAACCAAAGCGGAATACCCGCCCAAAAAATTAACGCCGACATCTTTTCTTGCCTTGTCAAGCGTCTTTGCAATGGTCACAAAATCGTCTGATGTTTTACATGCCGCACCGCCTACAAGTGCAATCGGTGTCACGGAAATACGCTTATTGACAATCGGAATGCCAAATTCCTTCTCAATCGCCTCGCCTACAGACACCAAATCCTTTGCCGTCTTTGTTATTTTGTCATATATTTTTTCATTTAACCGTTCCAAATTGGAATCAATACAGTCCAACAGACTGATGCCGAGTGTGATTGTCCTGACATCAAGATTTTCTTTCTCAATCATGTTGTTGGTTTCCAACACCTCTTGAATGTTTATCATCGCTTATCCTCCATCTACTATCCTTTTTCCCTCCAGTCCGCAGTACCAATTTAAAAAACCTTCAGTTTTCCAAATTGCAGGGCTTCGCCCTATCAAATGATAAATTAGAAAATATGCCTGCAAGCAGTCAATTTACCGATTTATCATTTGGCACTGCTCATAGCCTATGCATGCTATTGAAGATTTCTTCCCTTTGACAGCGGATAATCACTCCAATATCCGCTCCAAGATGGTCTAAATCATCGGAAACCTCGCTTACCGACTTTGCCGCGGTGCTCATGTCCGCAATCATCATCATATTAAAATAGTCATCCACGATTGTCTGTGAAATATCAAGAATATTAATCTTATTCTCTGCAAGATATGTACAAACCTTAGCAATAATTCCAACCGTATCCTTTCCAACGACCGTTATAATTGTTTTCTTCATAAATAATCCTCCATTCCTGGTCAACCTGTTCTTTTCTGACAGACATATTTATCATCATACAGAGTTTCTTATTAAATTTCAACCACTTGTGAAATCTCACTGCGTTTTGCGACAAAAATCGGAAAATCATCCGGACGATAAGGATTGTCCGCCATGGAAATCTCAAGCCGTACCGTCTCATATGCAAGCTCCGCAAGATTATTCTCCTTGCTCAAATGCCCTAACACGACTGCCTTTAAATGATCATGCAAAAGACGGCTTAACAGCTTTCCAGAAAGCTCGTTCGACAGGTGTCCCCTGTTTCCGAGAATCCGCTGTTTCAGATAATAGGGATACGGTCCTACCTGCAGCATGTTAATATCATGGTTTGCCTCCAATAAAAGCGCATCCATGCCTTTTAAGCTTTCCACCGTGTACTCATCATAGATGCCCAAATCCGTTGCAACCGCCATGCGCCTGCTTCCATACTGAAACCGGTACGCCACCGGTTCTGCTGCGTCATGTGATATTTTCATCGGATTCACAGTAATATCTTTCAAAATAAATTTTTTGTCTGCACATATCACGTGAAAAAGTGAGTCATCTAATTTTCCAAGATTACTCACTTCTCTGATTGCTGAAAT
>CAMWNY010000468.1 GCA_947175775.1 uncultured Lachnospiraceae bacterium
TTCAAGAGCAGGAAAAAAGGTCTGCTTGGTGGACTTATATCCACAAGGAAACGCGACGCAAGGGCTAGGATATAATCCGGATGAACAGGATATTACGATTGCTACCATTATGGAAAAGATTATCAGCAAGGACTTTAATATCACGCAGGAATTCGGAGTATTACACCATGATGAAGGGATTGACCTCATTCCGTCATCGATTGACTTATCGCTTATGGAAATGAAATTGTTGTCCGTTTATATTGGCAGGGAAAAGATTTTAAATACTTATTTGGAGATGATATATCATTTATATGACTATATCATTATTGATTGTAAACCGTCGTTGGATATAATTACACTAAATGCACTGACCGCAGCTGATGGTGTTTTGATACCTGTACAGGCACAGTATTATAGCGCGAAAGGATTAGAACAGCTTCTTGGCACAATCAGTCAGGTTGTAACGGAAGGGTTGAATAGCAGCCTTGCGGTTGACGGAATCTTATTTACCTTGGCAAATAATCGTACAAATAATTACAAGCAAATAACGGACATTGTAAAAAATACATACGGACAGAGCATTCATATATTTTCAAGTACTATACCAAGAGCAGTGACTGCAGAAGAAGCGCCTGCCGCCGGAATGAGCATATACCAGTACGACCCGACCGGAACGGTTTCAAAAGCGTACAATGATTTTACCTGTGAGTTTATGATATTGGAAGAAGGTGTATAACTATGGGCGTAGGAAAAATAGTTCCGGGATTTTCACTTAATTCCTTTGTTGCTCCGAAGGAGGACTGGTATAAAAATCTTAACCTGCAGGATTCGATTGATATGGCAAAAGAAAAAATGGTTGCCGCTGCCGAGAATTTTGTGGCGGTCGGTTATTACCTGAAGCATATTAGGGACGGCGAGCTTTATAAAAATAAAGGTTATGAAAATATTTGGGAGTGTGCCAGGCAGGAATTGAATTTGACACAATCTACGGCATCGAGATATATCAGTATTTGTGAAAAATTCAGTAGTGATGGTGACAGCCCGTATTTAGGGGAAAAATATAAAGAGTATGGAAAGAGCCAGCTGCAGGAGTTGCTGACAATTAATGACCAAAAGCTTATCGAACAGGTAACACCGGATATGTCAGTAAAGCAGATACAGAAGTTAAAGAGGGAAAATAAAGCGGGAAAGGATGAACATGTACAAATTGAACAGATTAAGGAGCATACATCAGAGGAGCGTTACGATGCTTTACCAGGACAAATGCAGGTAGTGCTAGACGGGACGTTTCGTGAGTTGGAAGATGAAGCGGAACAGCAAGAACCCGAATCTGTTTCAGATATAGATGCAGACAAGCTAAAAGGATATGATGTCTCATTGGTTAACAAATTGATTTGTGAATACAAAGGAAGTCAAAAAAATAATATTGAATCTAAAGAATATGAATATAATTGTATATTGGATGCTCTAGCATTATTGAAGTATAAATTAGAGTGTAAGGCTAATGGAAAAGATGGAAGTCTGTGTTCAGGGAAAAAAGATAAAAATAAAAAAGATATATTTCAAGGAGATATTCTTGAGAATGAATCAGGAACACGGTTTGAGGTGCGGTATGGAAAATATGCAATGTATTGTCCGATTGATAACTGTATGATGGAAAATGTAGGGTTTTATATTGTGGCTGAAGGGTATTATGAAGATATGCCGTTAGGTCCTACTGAATTATACGCAACAATAATTGGCAATATTTATGATAATCCATCTTTAAAAGTGAGTGAAGAATTTCGATGTCTTGCAGATGTATGTAACAAGTCAAATGACGGAGAATAATAAAGTTCAGCTATATTACGAGCAATCGCATAATATAGACACCCTGACACCTCCAATTTTGTTAGGGGAAGAGGCAGCTTGAAAGGGCTGCCTTTTTTGGGGGATAAATTCAGGTTGAAACACCTGGCTGAAAAGCTGAAAGAAACATAGTTCATCATGGGATATATCACGAAAAGCCATGATAAAGCAGGCGATTAATACAAAATTAGCCGCTTATTCGAAAGGATACAATTATTTTTGATAGGGAGTTTCAGAATGAGAGCAGGCAGATAGAGCACAGAACCCAAACACAGATTATTCAAAATAAAAAGCGTAATGATGTGGAGTTATAGAAAATTTCACGAAAAATTCAGTTTTCAAAAATGATTGTTAGATGTATAATAAAGGCAGTGGAAGAAGGTGATATTTTTGAGTACAACAGAGCAGACTCACAGGCAGGACTTGGAACGTCTGAAATTACTCCGATATATGGACGATGATTTTATGACTGTCTGCCTTGCAGATAATTTTGAGGGTGTGGAACTGATACTACGGATTGTTTTAGGGCGAGAAGATATAAAAATTAAATCGGTTAGGACACAAGAGCCGTTAAAGAATTTGCATGGGCGTTCTGCCATTTTAGACGTTCATGCAGTTGACAGCACCAAGAAAGAGTTTGACATTGAAATTCAAAGGAAAGATGCAGGAGCAGGTGCAAAAAGGGCAAGACACAATAGCA
>CAMWNY010000469.1 GCA_947175775.1 uncultured Lachnospiraceae bacterium
TCCTGCTTTGACGGGTCCGCCCAAAAATCAGAGTAATGGAAGTCAATCAGGACTCTCATACCCGCATTTGTTGCGAGCTTGCCGATAATTTTAGCTTTTTCCAAATCATTATTACCGCCGCCGTATCCATTGCCGTTGCCATCATAGGGGTCTGGCCAAACACGGATACGAACCCAGTTTGTGCCGCCGTCATACAGCAACTTGAAAAATTCCTCATCGGAAATCACTTTTCCGTCTTCGTCTTTAAAAATGGTTCCGCTCTCTTTGAGCGAGACGTAAGACGAAAGGTCTGCACCAGTAATAAAGCCGTCAGGTACCGCAACGCGTTTTACGTTGATTGTTTTTGCGTCCTGCGGAACATAAACCAGTTCTTCCATCGCCAGATTCAGGTCCTGATATGCCGTTTGGATTTCATCGTCCGTCGGATTTTCTTTCGCGGCAACTGCCCTTGCCTCATCGAGCTTTGTGACAAATGCCTGCCATTTTCCGCCGTCATTCTCGTGCAGGTATTTTGGCTCCTCTGCTTTCTCGTCATCCTCTTTAAGCTGCGCGGCTTTGGCAATTAAGGTCTGCAGCTCTTCAATTGTAAACAGCATGGAGTCATACAGCTTACCGTTTTTGTAATATGCCGCTTTTCCAAAATAAGGCGTCAGGCTGAGCGTATTCTCCGCCGTCTGTGTGCCCTCTGTAAATGTTATAACTGCTTCATATCCTGTATCGTTCTTTTTATATAATTTTGCAATTTCGTTATTCTGCGCTTTCGGTGCACAAAATCTTATCGAATACCAGTTTGCATTCTCTGTGGTATTCATACGGTAATAATATATTCCGTCACTTTGGTCCGCGTAAGAAACCGAAACCGTATTTCCCGTGCTTTCATCCAAATAATCGGAAAGTTCTTTTGCTGCCCCGATTACAGGCACACCGTCCTCCTGATATGCATATAACGTGATACTGCGCATCAAAAGGTTTACTTTTTCGCTGCCTAAATAGTACTTTCCGTTTTTCACTGCATACGCGGTTTCACCGTTATTTAAAGCGGGATAATTATTTGCGTCGGCAGAGAATGTTGCTACCGTGGCGGAGGGGTCGCTCTTTTTATGGATTTCAAATCCGGGCCAGTTTTCCGCCGGAGTCGGTATCAGAACCATCGGAATGCTGTACCATCCCGGATAACCTTCTACCTTTGTCATAACATGGGTATCGCCCTCGTTCCATACGCACCAGTCCGTATAAGTCTCCGCAGTAGAATACGAGTTGTCGCCGCTCCAAAAGAACAGTCCTAATGCATCATCCGCGGCAATGCTGTCGTTATAGTAATAGAATGTAACGGCTGATGTCTTCTCTTCCATATCTGCGATTGCAGACTCAAGCGCAGCGTATGCGTCCGTAATGGCATCGCTCTTGTAATCATCCGTATTTGTCTCGTCATTACTTTCACAATCCTTTACGACTGTTTCTGCCTGTTTTTTTGCGTCACTGAATGCTTTCCAGGAAGCTTCCGTATAGTTATCCTGACCGTTTGCTTCAATTGCTGCGGTCTCATCCGATGCCAGCAAATCTTTCAGCATTTTTAAGGTAATGCCTTCCGCAAGGTCAATTGATCCGTAAAATCTGCCTTCCCTGTAATAAATATTTCCTTTAAAGACAGGGCTGAAATGAACGGATTGCGTGTCTCCTGAAGCAGGCTCTTTGTTCAGGAATTTTTTTGCAAACACGTAAGATGAATTTGCGTATGTATATAAACCGCAGATTTCATCGTCTGCCGCGGCTGAAAACGTTAATGTATACCAGTTGTCGTGGTTTTCCGCGGGCTTCATCTGATAATAAAAGCTGCCGTCGGCATTGTCTGTTTCCGTAAGCTCTTCAATTGTTCCGTTTTCTGCATTGATTGTTTTCAATTTACTTGCGGAACCGATTGCAGGCGTTCCCTCACTGTCATACACATATATTGCAGTGTTGCGCAGTACGGGATTTACCTCGTCTTCACCCTCGTAAAATTTATTGTTTTCCCCGAACAGCTTTACTGCATAGGGCTTTTTGTCGTTTTCTTTGTTGAAGAATTTGGCGTAAAAGGCACTGTTGCCTCCATTGTCCTTGCTCGCTTCGCTGCCGCATTTAAAAACGGAATCAGAAGCGCCCTCAACAAATACCTGGAAGTTTGCGTCATCTTCCACACTGCCTTTAAAGGTGAGCGGTATCGTATACCATCCTGAATAGCCGGAAGGGGTCATTTCGTAGACAGGCTGTGTTCCCCAGGCTTTCCATGATGCCGTTGGAGCTGTCGAAGAAATATTGTCATTGGAACTCCACTGGTAAATACCGACGCCTTTGCCGTCTGTGTCGCCTGCGTAGTAATAGAATTCGATTGTAACGGTTACTTCCTTTTCCTTTAGACCTTCCATTGCTTCATTCAGGGCATTGTATGCATCTGTAATTGCAGTTGTTACTTCCTCGTCCATGTAGGTTTCGTCTTTGCCGTTTAATGATGCTTCAAAGTCCTGTGCTGCTGTCACGGCTTCGCTGAAT
>CAMWNY010000470.1 GCA_947175775.1 uncultured Lachnospiraceae bacterium
GTCTGTAAGGGATGAGACGGTAGTGAGGAGAATAAAACACCTGACAAGAATAAAAACATGTGTTATTTTAATGGGAGCCGTACTGTTGTGCGTGCCGGGAATACTGCACTTTCAGCAGCAGACGGCGGCGGCAAACGCCATGGCGGACCGGAAAAAAATCGCCATTACGTTTGACGACGGTCCCCATCCTTTTTATACGGAACAACTGCTGGACGGACTGAAGGAACGGGGAGTGGTGGCTACTTTTTTTGTGACGGGGGAACATGCGTCTCTGCATCCGGATATTATCAAGAGGATGAGCGAGGAAGGGCATCTGGTGGGCAACCACACTTACAGTCATATGCAGCTTAATAAGGGAAACCGCGAGACTTTTAAGGAAGAACTGATCAGAACAAACGAGGTGATCGAAGAGCTGACGGGACAGGAGGTGCAGTACGTGCGCCCGCCTTATGGCACATGGGATAAAAAGTTCGAGCAGGAGTTAAACATGTTTCCGGTGCTGTGGTCCATTGATCCGCTGGACTGGTGCAGCGACAATGTGGGCGGTATTGTGGATAGGGTTTGTACCAAAGCCGAAGAAAACGATATCATTCTTATGCATGACCAGTACAAGACTACTGTGACTGCAGCTTTTAAGATTGTGGACAGACTAAAAGAGCAGGGGTATGAATTCGTGACGGTGGATGAGTTACTGTTTGATTAATTGACGCGTTTTTTTGGTTATGATACAATGCAATAAGTCACGAAGGAAATTTGCGAAAGTTAGGAAGGCAAATGCAATTATGTCAAAACAAGATAAAAATTGTCAGGTTCCGACCCCGATTCAGTATGTGGAACAAATGCTTGACAATATTGGATATAAACATAATTTATGGGGACACAAGGTATTAGAAAATTCCTGTGGAGAGGGTAATATACTTATAGAAATTGTGAAAAGGTATATCGCTGATACCAAAGAAAAAAGGTACTCTCCAGACAAAATTTCCAGAGGCTTGCAGAATGATATTGTAGCATATGAAGTGGATCAGGAAAAAATAAATATGTGTTTAATGCGTTTGAATGACTTGATTTCTTCTGAAAAATTGCCGGAAGTTAGGTGGAATATAAAACATCAGGATTTTTTGAAAGGTAAGGAAGAAAATGTTGAGTTTATAATCGGTAATCCTCCATACATTACATATCATGATCTCACACAGGAAGAAAGAAAATTTTTACAAAAGAAATTTGAGGTTTGTCAAAAAGGGAGATTTGATTACTGTTATGCTTTTATTGAAGCCAGCGTCAAGGCATTGGCAGATAATGGGAAAATGATATATTTGATACCATTTAGTATTTTTCGCAATCAATTTGCAGCAGGATTAAGAAGCTTTCTTAGAAATTATGTTACAAAGATTATTGACTATAGGAGTATCAATGTATTTCCTGGAATAATCTGTTCTACATCAGTGATTTTGTGTCAGAATGGCTGCATTCCAGATGAAATTGAATATGAGGATATTTTGGCACGTAACAAATTTTCTGTAGAGCGCTCCACATTGAGCGAAGATGGGAAAAAATGGATTTTTTACAGAACGAATAGTGGAAACAGAAGATTTGGCGATTATTTTAGTGTCCATAATAGTGTGGCAACGTTGTGTAATAAAGCCTTTTTGTTTTCAGCAGAAGAGGAAAATGGAAAATACCATATTATTAATGGAGTACCTATCGAAAAAAAAGTAACATTACCGGCGGTAAGTACTAAAAGCAGCAGAAAATTGAAAAATGGCGGAAGAGAGATTAGGATAATTTTTCCATATCAGATGGTGAATAGGAAAATTGTTCATTATTCGGAGGATGAATTTAGAAGGCAATATCCGTGTGCATGGAGTTATTTATATCAATTTTATGGTGATTTGGGTAAAAGAAAAGCTGACGAAAAGGCAAAATGGTTTGAATATGGCAGAAGTCAGGCGTTAGAAGAAATTTTTGGGAAAAAACTTGTAATACCAATGGTTATAACAAATTCTACTGAAATATATATTGCGGAAAAAGATGTAGTCCCGTATGCGGGATACTTTATTAAAGTAAATTCTGATAGTAATATGACTTTGCACGATGCTAAGAATGTGCTGGAAAGCGCTCAATTTTATCAGTATGTGAAAGAGGTGGGGACTCCTACAACAATATCTTCCTATAGAGTTTCTGTTCATGATATCAGTGAATTTATGTTTTAACGAGGAGTATTAATGGAAAAAAATCTTTACTTTAGGACAAATTCAAGGCATATTGGACAACTAGGCAGAGAACTTGTAACGGATTTTGTTACTGCCTTAGTTGAGCTTGTGAAAAATTCTTATGACGCAGATGCAGGGAGTGTACAAATCAAGATTGAGAATGCTAATACGCCGTATAGCCGAATTATAGTTATAGATACAGGAAGCGGTATGACGCAGGAGGAATTTGAAAAGAAATGGATGGTTATCGGGACAAGTAATAAAGCTCTCTCTTAAACACAACTGACGCTGCCGACTATACTCATTGTG
>CAMWNY010000471.1 GCA_947175775.1 uncultured Lachnospiraceae bacterium
ATCTTTATCTTATCACAACTTTTTAGCTGTTCCAATACTTAATTTTTGTTTTTTTCACCTTTTTAGTTGTTTGCCGGTGCAACAAAAAAGCACTGTGTAAAAGTCACATAATGCTTACTCGGCTTTATTTCCATTCGGGAATACAAAAAATGAATGATATTCACATCCCATTATTTCAGCCATTTTTTCAAGTTCTTCTTGCGCAAACTTTCCAGTTTTTAACCGTTTAGAAATGTTTTGTTGGCTCATTCCCATTCTTGCGCCTAGCTCAGTAACAGTTATTCCAGCCATTGCGCAGGCTGATTCAATTTTTTGTTTTACAGTAATCTTCATCGCCCCCTATCTTATGCGGCTTTATTATAATCAATGATCATAACTTCACTAATAATTTTTTCTGCCTGTTTACTTAAATTTTCAATTTCTTTCATAATCGCCATTGAAAAGAATTCTTCACCACATTGAGAACATTTTTTGCATGGCACATTTTTTACAATCAAAATACCATTCTCTAATTTTTCAACATAGATTGTAGTTGTTTCTATCAAATGATTACTTCCACAAGTAAAACAATTCATATTCAACGCCCCTTTCTGGTTTTAAAGTCCGATTCCCACTCATCAACATTTGGATAATATGCTGTTATTATATGCAAATTAATATTATCACTTGCAACTACAACATGCATATATTTGCCATTTATTGACATTCCCAATAATAAACAGCTAGGGAACGGCTTATCATCTTCATACTGCTTTATGATTTCACCATGCATAATAACATTGATTATGCTATCTGAATCAATATGTCTTTCTTTGCAACGCTTTATCACATGTGCAGTCATTATAATAGAATCGTCTGTGCATAGCCTTCTTAGATCGTCTATTTGTAGTGCCATTTTCCCACCTATTTTCTATGTTGGTTGATATCTTTACTATTATTATACCAAAAAGCCGTATTTTTTCAAGCCTAACCCAAAATCGTGATTACAACTTCCAACAATCCTGCAACAATTTCCCAAACGACGTGATATAAAAGTTCGAGAGGAGAGCTCTTTGCTTATTCACTAAACCGCACCCGCTCAATCAGCGTATCCTTTTGCACCGATTTTGCCAGCACAACCGTCAGCACCGCCTGCAGGACCAAAAGCGTCAAAGACACAATCACCGCCGCCGTAAACGGATAATGGTAATTCATAATTTCTAGCATTTTTGCTTCTTTTGCATACAGAAACATAAAATATCCCAACACACTGCCCACACCCACGGAAACCGCAAGCGTGCCAAACGTGTAAAACAGCCCCTCGAGCCGCAGCATTTTCCCAAGCTGCCTGTCAGACATGCCGATTGCCTGCATCATGCCAAGCTCCTTTTTGCGCACATGGACACTGTTAATCATCGTATTCACCAAATTCATCACACTGATTGCCCCCAAAATGCCCAAAAACACATAACACGCGCCGCCTACAACCGCCATATTGCTTTTCCAATACACATATTGCTGCTGCCATGTGCGCATCTTCATCGCACCCGAGGACAGAACTATCCCCTCAAGCTCCTGTGCCAGCGCCGCATCCTGATTCTCGTCCGCAATCACATGAAAATAGATGGAAGCATTGTAACTACTAAGCGCATCGACCGCCTCCTTTGCCATGTAAAAATACATATAGTTTGACAGTCCGCTCCTGTAATTTCCGATTGCCGCAATCTCAACCTCTTTTTCAAACGTGTGTTCTCCATTCTGAACCGTTAAAGTTACCTTTGTCCCGACATCAAGCTGCGGATACCAGTACTGCATCACACTGTCCAAAATCACCTTGTCGCCCGATTTTAATTCCTCATACGTCGCTGTTCCCTTGATAATGCCCCGTTCCAACTCCTTCGCATATGCTTCGGGCACTCCATTCAAGAAATTGGTGTCCTCCCCCATCACGTCCGCCGTCACGCGCAGCCCGCTGAACACCTCCACCCGCTCTACACCTACAAGACCTGTAATCTGCGCCTTGAGTGTATCATTTAACGGATTATTCTGTTGCACCTTACCCCACGCCCGTTTTGGACGTTCTTTATTATTCTCCTCAATCATCGGTGAAAGTTCATATGCGCCCAATATGGAATTATCCGCACACTGTTTTGGCGACGCACAGGAAAGCACCGTCGCAACCACCATAATCAGTACCCCCGTAATTGCCATTGAGACAATTGTCACTGCGCTTTTTCGCTTGTCGTCCGCCAAATTTCGCAGGGTCAGACGCCCGATGGTCAAATCCGTATAGCCGCGTTTGGTTTTTGTCTTTTTCGCCGTACCGTGATAGCGCATTGCCTCAATCTCCGAGACGCCTGACAACGTCCGCATCGGCTTGAGCAAAGAAAGAGAAACCGTACACAGCGTAATGACAATGGCAAGCACATACGCCCACGGATAAATCACCTTCACCTCCCCGTTCGCCAAAAGTTCCCGCAAAACAGTCAGATAATCACTGGCATCCTGCATAACACTGCCCATGTTCGATAATATAGC
>CAMWNY010000472.1 GCA_947175775.1 uncultured Lachnospiraceae bacterium
TATATGGCAGGCGCGAAAAAAGACGATGTGCCGGCTGAGCTAAACTAAGGAAAAGAGGTGATGCGTGTGAATAAGAAAAAAGTAGATTTTTCCTCGAAAAACGTGAATTTCTCATCAGGCTTGATGTCCGTTTTGGCATCGCTGATTTGTATTGCGGTCGGTCTTCTTGTCGGACTGCTGATTTTGTATTGTATTAACGCGGAACAGGCAATTGACGGTTTTACGCGAATTGTAAAAGGCGGATTTTTCATGATGCCAAAGGGGCTTGGAAGCGTGCTTGCACAGACTGCGCCGCTGATTATGACGGGTCTTTCGGTGGCGTTTGCATTTAAGACGGGACTGTTTAACATCGGTGCGGCAGGGCAGTATACGCTCGGCGCGCTTGGTGCGCTGTATTTTGCGCTTGTGCTGCATGCGCCCTGGTGGGTGTGTCTGCTTGCGGCAATGCTTTTTGGTGCGGTTTGGGGCGCGATACCGGGACTGTTTAAGGCATATTTTAACGTGAATGAGGTTATCACGGCGATTATGTTTAACTGGATCGGGCTTTATGCGGTCAACGAGATTATTTACAAGGGCGTTATCGGCAGCATGTATGACTTAAAGACCACGAAAACCTTCACGGTACGAGGCGTATCGCCGCAGTCCGTAATACCGGATTTGGGGTTAAACGGGATTTTTAAGACAAAATCGACGACGATTGCGATTTTTATTGCAATTATCATTGCGATTATCATGTATATCGTGATTAACAAGACGACCTTTGGCTATGAGCTGAAAGCCTGCGGACACAATAAGGACGCGGCAAAGTATGCAGGCATTAATGATAAGAAAAACATCGTGCTTTCCATGACGATTGCGGGTGCGCTTTCGGGGATTGGCGCGGGGCTGTATTATCTTTCCGGTGTGGCGGAGTGGAACCCGCAGGTGAGCACGGCGCTTCCTGCAATGGGCTTTAACGGTATTCCCGTAGCGCTCCTTGCGCTCAGCAACCCGATTGGCGTGATTTTTGCGGCGCTGTTTGTATCCCACATTACCGTGGGCGGCGGGTATCTGCCGACAAAGTATTTCCAGCCGGAAATCGCAGATGTGATTATTGCGGTCATTATTTACCTTTGCGCGTTTGTCATGCTGTTTAAGGGATTTGTGATGAATTTGATTGCGTCGAAGAAGAAAGACGCGTCGGATGCAAATGCCGGGACGGTATCGAAAACAGATGCGAACGGAAAAGGAAAGGGGGCGGATGCATAATGTTCCTGCTATTAAAATATACGTTACTTTATGCAGTGGTATTGATGCTTGTGGCGCTCGGCGGTATGTTCTCGGAGCGCAGCGGCGTTATCAACATTGCGCTTGAGGGAATTATGGTAATTGGCAGTCTTGCCGGCATTTTGGTGCTTACCATTTTTGGCGGAACGCTTTCCCCAGCGATGCTCGTGGTGCTTTCCGTCTTGGTCAGTGCGCTTGCGGGTATGATTTATTCGCTCCTGCTTGGCTTTTCCGCGATTACGCTCAAGGCGGATCAGACCATCGGCGGTACGGCATTAAACATGCTTGCGACAGCGGCGGCAATGGTAATCGTAAAGGCGTACAACAACGCGGCAAGCGGAGGAAACGGCGCGGCATCGTCCAAGCTCTCCTACGCGAACAATGCATTTATCTTTACGGCAGGTCCGCTGACCTACAATATTTTCCTGATTATCGGAATCGTGCTCTTGATTGTATCCTATATCTTTTTGTATAAGACCAAATATGGTCTGCGTCTGCGCTCATGCGGCGAGCATCCGCAGGCAGCCGATTCGGTCGGCGTTAATGTATACAAATGGCGTTACGCGGGCGTTATGATTTCAGGATTTTTGGGCGGTTTGGGCGGATTTGCATATATCGTGCCTTCTGTTTCAATATGGAATTTCGAGGTTGGCGTGACGGGATTTGGTTTCCTTGCGCTTGCCGTTATGATTTTCGGACAGTGGAAACCGTTCCGGATTGCGGGGGCGGCGGTGTTTTTTGCAATTTTTAAGTCGCTTGCGAATATCGCGGATGCGACGGCATTGTCAAATCTGCATTTGTCACAGAATATTTATAACATGATGCCGTTTATCGCGTCGATGATAATTTTGGCGCTGACGTCGAAGAACTCGCATGCGCCGAAGGCGGAAGGAATTCCGTACGATAAGGGTGCGCGGTAACGGAATATTGTAAATTATATAAGAAGATAAAGAAACAGGCTTTTGGATGTGAAAGATGGCATTCCAAAAGTCTGTTTTTAACTTTATAGGAAATTACGTCCTATAAAGTTAAAAACCCTCCAGGGGATGCGCACTCCGCGCTAAGGAATATGGTTGCTAAAGCAACCGCGCTCCGGCGCGAGAGTCCGGCGAGCCGGATTCTGTTTATGTTTTTGAAAACTTTGATTTGAAAAGTGTTTTGTGTGGGAACATAAGAATATGTAAAACCGTAAAATAAGCGAGATTGAATATTGAATGTTTCGCAGATTTCACCAGTCTGCGATAAACA
>CAMWNY010000473.1 GCA_947175775.1 uncultured Lachnospiraceae bacterium
AGGCAGGTGTTCATTTTGGACATCAGACAAGAAGATGGAACCCTAAGATGGCTCCCTATATCTTCACGGAGAGAAACGGAATCTACATCATTGACTTGCAGAAGTCTGTAGGAAAGGTTGACGAGGCTTATAAAGCGGTTGCGGATATTGCAGCACAGGGTGGTACGGTTCTTTTTGTAGGTACAAAGAAGCAGGCGCAGGATGCTGTTAAGACAGAGGCAGAGCGCTGTGGTATGTATTATGTAAACGAGAGATGGCTTGGCGGTATGTTGACAAACTTCAAGACCATCAAGAGCAGAATTCAGAGATTAAAGGCAATCGAGAAGATGTCAGAGGATGGTACGTTTGATGTACTTCCGAAGAAAGAAGTTATCCAGCTTAAAAAAGAATGGGAAAAGCTTGAGAAGAACCTTGGCGGTATTAAGGAAATGACAAGAGTTCCTGACGCAATCTTTGTTGTAGATCCTAAGAAAGAGAGAATCTGTGTACAGGAGGCACACACGCTTGGCATTCCTTTGATCGGTATTGCGGATACAAACTGTGATCCGGAAGAGCTTGACTATGTAATTCCCGGAAACGATGATGCGATCAGAGCCGTTAAGCTGATTGTTTCAGCAATGGCAGATGCGGTAATTGAGGCAAATCAGGGTGAAATTATGACAGATGCGGCAGAAGATGCTGATGCGCAAATAGAGGAAATTGTAGAAGAGTAAAGAGAAATCATTAGAGTGGAGGGATAATAAATGGCAATTACAGCAGCAATGGTAAAAGAGTTGAGAGAAATGACAGGCGCAGGAATGATGGACTGTAAGAAGGCTCTGAACGAAACAAACGGAAATATGGACGAGGCTGTTGAGTATTTAAGAAAGAACGGACAGGCTAAGGCTGAGAAAAAGGCAAGCCGTATTGCGGCAGAGGGACTTTGCCGTGTAGCAACAGACGGTGATAAGGTAGCCGCAGTTGTAGAAGTGAACTCGGAGACAGACTTTGTGGCAAAGAATGAGCAGTTCCAAAGCTTTGTAGAGGCGGTGGCAAAGCAGGCGCTTGCTTCATCTGCAAAGGATATAGATACATTCCTTGCAGAGCAGTGGAATGAGGATTCTTCTAAGACAGTAAATGATGCGCTTGTAGACAAGGTTGCTGTTATCGGTGAGAAGCTGAGCATCAGACGTTTCGAGAAGGTTGAAGCTGCGAATGGCTGTGTTGTTACTTATACACACGGCGGCGGAAAGATTGGCGTTATTGTAGAGGCGGAAACAGCTGTTGTAAACGATGCGGTGAAGGAAGCTATGACAAACCTTGCAATGCAGGTCGCTGCGCTTTATCCGAAGTATGTATCTTCCGATGAGGTTTCAGAGGAGTACAAGGCACATGAGAAAGAGATTATCACAGAGCAGATTAAGAATGATCCGAAGATGGCGGGTAAGCCGGATAAGGTAATTGAGGGCGCTGTGATTGGACGTCTGAATAAGGAGCTGAAGGAAGTATGTCTGCTTGAGCAGGTATATGTAAAGGCTGAGGACGGAAAGCAGACTGTTAAGCAGTATGTTGATGCGGTTTCTAAGGCAAACGGCACAGATATTACGGTTAAGAGATTTGTGCGTTTTGAGACGGGCGAGGGTATCGAGAAGAAGGTTGATGACTTTGCGGCAGAGGTTGCTGCGCAGGCAGGAATGTAATATCTATCGGATTCACATATATGGTACAAAAGGGTAAGGACAGCTATACTTCTAGTTGTCCTTACTTTATGCACACGGGCACCCAAAGGAAATATGTCATCAAACCGATTAATCGGTTCGCTGACGGGTGCCCGGCGCGACGAGTAGGGGAAGATGAATCTTCTCTACTCGATTTCTATCGGGATTGTTTTGGCAGGAGTTTGCAGGATATGAAGAAAAAAACAACAGATACAATTGCTACGGACAAAAAGGTGAAGAAGGAAATAAAGACGGCGGCAAAGAGCCGTGAAATCCGTTGGGACAGGCTGGACAATACAGCGCATCTGTTTCCGGTGATTGCGGGGGACAGCATGAGCAATGTTTACCGTATCAGCGTGACGCTTACGGAGCGGATACAGCCTGAGCCGCTGCAGCGTGCATTGGATATGGTGCTTCCGAAGTTTGACGGGTTTAATCTGCGTTTGCGGCAGGGTGTTTTCTGGTATTATTTTGAGGAGAACGGAAAGCCTGCGCCGCGCGTGCGGGAGGAAAATACGTTTCCCTGCCGTTTTATTTATCAAAACAGGAATAACAGCTATATGTTTCGGGTGACATATTTCAAATACCGTATCAATTTGGAAGTGTTTCATGTACTCACTGACGGTATGGGCGGCATCAATTTTTTGAAAGAGCTGACGTATCAATACTTACGCCTCGTGCATCCGGAACTGAAAGGTGACAGAGGCGATGATTTAAACAGCACGACTTCATTAAACCGTGAGGACAGCTTTTTGAAAAATTACCGTAAAAGTTCGGCGCGGGGGTATCAGACGAAAAAGGCGTATTTAATAAAAG
>CAMWNY010000474.1 GCA_947175775.1 uncultured Lachnospiraceae bacterium
GACACAATCCTGTGACTTATCAAAGTTTTCAAAGTACCTTCCAAAGCAGTCAGACCCTCAAATTGACGCAAAAGGCCTGCCGGACGGGAAAAACTCCGTCCTTAGCGGTCTGAACCAAAATAAGAGCCATTTGGATGAAAACAAGCACAAGGGGAACCAGCCGCAGGAGCAGCAGAAAAAGAAAGACGTGCAGGAACGGTAGATGTCATGGAACCGATACAGGGACTTTGGGAGAGCATACCACTTTCCCAAAGTCCCTTTTTTACATATCAAAAGAAAGTAGAAACGGAGGTATGGAGCATGGGAGCAAAAACGAAAAAGTACCGTGTACGTGACAGGGATATTCATATCATGGTAACGGATTATGAATATGAACTTATCCGGCAGCGGATGAAGGCGTCGGGAAAACGTACACTCCGGGAATACATTGTTGATATGGCAGTTAACGGTTATATCATAAAGGTGGATTACTCGGAAATAAAAAATCTCATTTACGAAATCAATAAAATAGGCACGAATATTAATCAGATAGCATACAGGGCAAACAGCACTAACTACATCAGCCAGTTAGACATTAATGAGATTAAGGATAAGGTGGACATGGTTTGGCGTCTGCTAAGAAACAAGCTGTTTCAGATTCCGGATGAAAAATAAAGAGGAGGCTTTCATGGCAACAAGCAAACTGAAACCGATTAAGAAAACGCTTGGAAAAGCAATTGCGTATATTATAGATTCTGAAAAAACGGCAGGCGGAATCCTTGTATCCTCATTTGGATGCAGCATTGGAACGGCTGATATAGAAATGCAGATGACGGCGCAAAAAGGGAGTGGAATCGGTGAGAGGATTGCATATCATTTAATGCAGTCCTTTTCGCCGGATGATGACATTACACCGGAAAAGGCACATCAATTGGGAATGGAATTTGCCCAGAAGGTTCTGAAGGGAAAATTTGAGTTTGTCGTTGCAACGCATATTGATAAGGATCATATACATAACCATATTATATTTAATGCCACAAGCTTCTACGGAAAACATAATAAGTATCATACGGGAGACTGGGAGGCGGAAAAGAAGAGGATCAGACGTATAAATGACAGCATATGCAGGGCAAATAACCTGTCGGTAATCGAAAACACTTCGGGGAAAAAAGGATATGAATGTCACGAAAACAAGAAAGGCAAAAAAAGAACATCATGGAAGGAAATGCTCAGAACGGACATTGACGACGCGATTAAAAACGCTAAATCCTTTGACGAGTTTTTGCAGATTATGGAGCTTGAGAAGGATTATAAAATAGCAAGACGCGGAAAATTTTTACGGTTACATCCTCCAGGGTATGATGAGGGCACATATTTCAGGCTGGGAAATAAACTTGGGGAGGCATACACGGAGGAGGCAATCAGGGACAGAATTGAACATCCGGAAAATGCGTATAAATACCAAACGGTAATTTCAAAGGGAACCAGCAGGCGGTATGTATACAAACCAAATCCGAATAAGATAAATCTCATAATTGACATTTCAAAAAATATTAAAGCAAGAGAATATTCGCATTATGAACAGGCTTTGGTAAGAAGCAACATTAATACACTAGTAAAAACAATGAACTTTTTAATAAAACATAATGTTACAACACCAAATGAGTTTGCGGATTATTATAATTCCAAAATGGATGCATATGAAAAGCTACGAAAAAACGTCAACTTGTATGACAGCCGCCAGCTAGCCTGTACGGAAAAAATTAAATTCCTGCAGGACTATAAGAGGTATCATAATCTCTATTCCGCTGTTATGCGCGCAGGGGCACAATCAAATTTTTATAAGGAACATACAAATGAGATTGTACTATTCAAAGCATCAAAAATGTATTTTGAGCGTATAGGGGAAAATCCGGATGCGCTGAATCTTTCCGATTTGTTTCAACAATACAAAGAACTGAAACAGGATAGATCTGCCGACGAGAAATTGTATAAGGAAGTACAGGATGAAATAAAAAAGCTTGATGTAATCAGGCAGAACGTAGAGGAAACGCTTAAGATTGAACTTGTGAAAAAAGAAGACAAAAACGAACAGGCGAGGCGTCAGATGGAAGAGGATTCAAGAAAAGCGCAACAGGACAAAAATGATAAGAGCGGGGATATTGGATACTGATATATCTCCATCAAAGGGACGGATGCCTAATGTCAAGGTTCTCTCTATTTCACGACAAAATAACCGCTTGGCATTTTATGCCTTGCGGTTATTTTAGCTTTTCTTATTTTGGGCGGAAACGAAAAATTGATTATGCAGGACTTAATAAAATTATACTAGCTGCATAATCTCAGCTTCAATTTCCTTCAATTCATCAAAAGATAATGTCGGAACACAATCAGCAATATCTTCCAACGACATTTTCCCTTTTTTTATCAATCTTTCAGCTGTTTCCCTATCTTTATCGTGAGTAATCTTATCGGTAAGAGTATTTTCCATATCTTTCCAATATGTTTTCATTATCTGCTCATCATCAAAT
>CAMWNY010000475.1 GCA_947175775.1 uncultured Lachnospiraceae bacterium
ACTTCAGTTTGGACGCAGAAAAAACGATGCGAGTATTGTGCTGACGCCGCATCTTGGAGAATTTGCGCGTCTGATGAAGTATCCCGTATCGGAGATTAAGAAGGATTTATTGAAAACATGTAAGGCATTCACAAAAAAGTATGATGTATCGCTTGTGTGTAAGGATGCAAGGACTGTTATCACCAAGAGAGGAAAACTGACATATTTAAATGCAAGCGGGAACGACGGCATGGCAACAGCAGGATCGGGAGATGTGCTTACCGGCATTATAGCGGGACTCCTGGCACAGGGGATGTCGGGCTTTGAAGCGGCAGTAATTGGTGCATATGCGCATGGACTTGCAGGGGATTATGCGCGCGATAACGCGTCGTCGTATTATATTATGGCGCAGGATATTATCAATTCCTTAAAATATTTGTAAGACAGGGAGACGGACATGGAACAGTGTGACAGAGTGTGGGCCAATATTGACCTTGATGCAATCGCTTTTAATATAGAAAGCATAAAACAAAAGATAAGTAAGGATACGAAGATTATCGCAGTAATCAAGGCAGACGGATACGGGCACGGCGCCGTTTCAATTGCAAAATTACTGGAAGGTGACAGCCGTGTATGGGGATATGCGGTGGCAACGGCGCAAGAGGCAATGGAGCTTCGGGTAAACGGCTTAAAAAAGCCGGTGCTCATTCTTGCATACACATTTCCTTCCGCATATGAGGAGCTGATTCAAAATGAGATACAGCTGACTGTATTTACGCTTGAGATGGCAAGCGCATTATCGGATGCTGCTGTAAAGACCGGAAAAATCTGTAAAATACATATCAAGCTTGACACAGGGATGACAAGAATCGGAATGCCGCCTTCAGATGACAGCATCGCGTTGATCCGGCAGATTTCAGAGCTGGAAAATATTGAAATAGAAGGAATTTTTACACATTTTGCAAGAGCTGACGAGAAAGACCGGGCAAAGGCATATGCGCAGTTAAAGCAATTTCAGGATTTTATCAGACAGCTTGAGGAAACAACAGGTATAAAAATACCTTTGAAGCATTGTTCCAACAGTGCAGGAATTGTTTGGCTTCCAGAAGCGAATATGGATGCGGTACGTGCGGGAATTATCTTATACGGACTGTGGCCCTCAGAAGAAGTGAAAGAAGGCGGAGAAATAGCGCTTCATCCGGCGCTTTGTTTGAAGTCGAGAGTGGTTTATGTAAAGACTGTGCCAAAAGGACAGGAGATCAGCTATGGCGGTACGTATACGACCACGCAGCAGGCGCGTGTCGCAACGATATGTGTCGGATATGGCGACGGTTATCCGAGAAGTCTTTCGAATAAAGGTTATGTATTAATCAATGGCGAAAGAGCGCCGATACTTGGACGCGTGTGCATGGATCAGTTTATGGTTGACATAACAGATATAGAAGGAACCGTACAGACTGGAAGTGAGGTTACGTTAATTGGAAAGGATATGGATGAGGAAATCACAATGGAGGTTTTAGGCGCACTGTCAGGGCGCTTTAATTATGAGCTTGCCTGTGATTTGGGAAAGCGCATTCCGCGTGTTTATTCCCGCGAGCAACGAGTCAAGTGATTGCCTGCAAGCATTTGGCGATTGCCGCGAGGGTCAAAAACCCTGCTCTTGGGGCGTTTCAAGTTTGATGTCCCGATGTTGGAGGTTTTTTTGACACCCTAATCCTATAAAAATAACTTTACACCAATTGTATAAATCCATTGAAGACAGGCAAAAATAGGATTGTGGCATAAAGACACAAAAATGGATTTTGCATAGAGGTGTATTACATGAAAAGAGGAGATATTTATTACGCAGATTTAAGACCGGTCGTAGGCTCCGAGCAGGGCGGTGTAAGACCTGTATTGATTATTCAGAACGATGTGGGAAACAGACATAGTCCGACCGTAATCTGCGCGGCGATTACTTCAAAGATGAATAAGGCAAATCTGCCGACACACATAGAGATTAACGCAGGAGATATGGTTAAGGATTCGGTTATTTTGTTGGAGCAGCTTCGTACGATAGACAAAAAACGCTTGAAGGATAAGGTATGTCATCTTGACAGACCCGTTATGCAAAGGGTTAACAGAGCTTTACAAATCAGCCTTGAGCTTGATACATAAGGCTTTGAATGTTTGGATATTTGAAGATAAGGATTTGCATTGAAAGGGAATATTAAGACAGGAAATTGATAATTGTGCAACATGCCATTGGAAGAACAGAGGGGAATGGTGATGTTGCACAATTTGTTTTATTTTTAACAAAGAAAAATTGACGAAATTTACAAAATACAGTTGCAAATGCAAATGAAGTATAGTACTATGGGTGTAATTTCTTTTATTTTCAGTGTTGGAAATAGAAGATACGGAACCTGTAGGAATGGCAGAAAAATAAGGAGGTGTAGTTTCGCAAAGCGGCGTGTAACTCGACAACAGCCATAGGTTTTACCAAACAAGTACCAATGTGTGGTGAAGTGATAAGGCGCAAGGCACGATGG
>CAMWNY010000476.1 GCA_947175775.1 uncultured Lachnospiraceae bacterium
CTACGGCGTTTGTTCCGCTCTCCGGCGTTTCAGACTGGGATTCGCTGCCTGTGCAGTTTTGTCATGCTCCTGTACCTGCCCCGGCGCCATTAAGATTTCTTATATTAAATTTTCCGTGCAGCCCCATGTAGAAATCCTCCAAAGCGCCGTTGATTTGGAACTGGTTTGACTCTAACGCAGTGATATACTCCTTTACTACCTTACCCAAATTGCTGTCCGGGTTTGCATCCGCAAATTTCTGATAATACTGAAGTGACTCCTTGTCCACTACGTCGTCCGTCTCACCCTTATAATAATGACCGATACCTTCCGCGCTGTTGTAGCCGCCGGAAATCGCGTTTGTTGCAATCTCCTCATAGAGCCTTGACGCCGCGTCCGTCGTCACATGGTTCGGATATTTTTCAAGATGCTTCTCAAACAAAAGCGCACGTTCCAGCATTTCAGAGAGCGTCATGTTGATCACTTTTCTGTTCTCCTCATCGGACATTGCCATAGACGGCGCCTCATGCTCAAGCTTCATCAAATCCATAAATGCAACCATGTCCTCCGACATATACTGTCTGCTGTCGTTAAGTCCTGTAAAATCAATGTTTCTGATGTCATCGCCAAAGCTTAACAATCCCGAAAAAAAACGCTCCACATCGGCAACGCCTGCGCTGACGATGTTTGTATTGATATAGTCCATAATACTGTTAGGGTCCGTACCCTCGTCATTAATCATGGCGTCAAAGTCACTGTAATCGCCATTGCCGGCGCCATCGCCGTTTTCTCCGCCATCTGTGTCTGTGCCGCTCTCCTGTGTTGCCTGCGAACTTTGCGACGTATCCTGTCCCGTAAGCGGATCCTGATTTTCATTTACTTTGTCTTTCCTGCCACAGGCAGAAATTGAAAGCGCTACTGCACAGGTTACTGCAGTTACCGCCGCTGCCTTTTTAAAGAAACTTTTCTTTTTTATAACTTTCATAACGATTTCCTCCATTTTCGTTCTGATATTTTTTGTCAATATCAGCATTTCTCGTTTCTTAGGAAAATATTCATCAGAAAAATGAAAAATGTTGAAATACTTTCAAAATTAGACTAAAATAGAACTATCAGCAAAAAAATTAACGTACCACTAAAGGAGGTATTTCATGGAACATAGCAATCCCCTGCTTCACGGCAGCGACAGTACAAACAAATTCATAACCATCGGTGAAATCATGCTTCGCCTGACACCGCCGAACTACGAGAAAATCCGTATGACCGCCAATTTTGAGGCAAGCTACGGAGGAAGCGAGGCAAACATCGCGCTTGCACTTGCAAACCTGGGTGTAGACAGCACCTTTTTCAGCGTTGTCCCAAACAACAGTTTGGGTAAAAGTGCAGTCCGTATGCTGCGCAGCAATGATGTTCACTGTACGCCTGTTATTTTAAGTACGCCGGAAGAAACGCCTACGCACCGTCTTGGCAGCTACTATCTTGAGACGGGATACGGAATTCGTCCAAGCAAGGTTATCTACGACAGAAAAAACAGTGCGATTACGGAATATGATTTTAGCAAGGTTGACTTGCACTCTTTGTTTGATGGCTTTACATGGCTGCATTTGAGCGGTATCACACCCGCGCTTGCGCCAAACTGCGCCGAACTGATTATGAACTGTCTGAAGGTGGCAAAAGAAATGGGACTGACCGTCAGCTTCGACGGAAATTTCCGCAGCAAGCTTTGGACATGGGAACAGGCAAGGGACTTCTGTACACAGTGCCTGCCTTACGTGGATGTGCTGTTTGGCATTGAGCCTTACCATTTATGGAAGGATGAGGAAAATCATGCCAAAGGCGATGTCAAGGACGGCGTACCGCTGCAGTTAAGTTACGAACAGCAGGACGAAATCTTCCATGCTTTCGTGGAGCGGTATCCGAATATCAAATGCATTGCGCGTCACGTCCGCTATGCGCACAGCGGTTCGGAAAACAGCCTGAAAGCATTCCTGTGGTATGAAGACCATACATTCGAAAGCAAGCTCTTTACCTTTAATATTCTCGACCGTGTCGGCGGCGGCGACGCCTTTGCGAGCGGACTCATTTATGCGATGATGCATAACTACAGACCGATGGATATGGTCAACTTCGCGGTGGCAAGCAGCGTGATTAAGCATACGATCCGCGGCGACGCGAATATTACGGACGATGTGGAAAGCATCCGCAATCTGATGAATATGAATTATGATATTAAGCGGTAATATTCGGATTTTCCCAATACAGCTTAGAAAATAATTTCAGGGAGAACGCGTTGTACTTTTACAATGCATTCTCCCTGATTATGTTTTACGGCGCCCGTTTACCCAAGCTCCGCAAGGAACAATAGATTCTAAGTTTTATTTCTGCACTTCCACAATGCCATAGGGTGCTTTGCAATATTTACAGCCTCATTCCTTTCCCCAAATATCCGGTCCGGCTGATAACTTCCTTCTGAAAAGGCTTTACAAAACAGTTCTTCCTCCTTTGTCGGTATTAGAACAGACGCAAGATA